>DASTZM010000452.1:0-4989 GCA_035764305.1 Chloroflexota bacterium
CTCGCTGGCACGCCGCTCCCCCACGTCGTCACCACCAGCTACCTCACCCACCGTGCCGTCGAGTCCTTCCTCGCCGCCGAGGGGAGCTACGGCTACGAAGGGCCGCTTCTCCTCTCGCCCGGCCGCGCCGTCGGCCTCCGCCTGGTGCCCATGGCGCGCGACCTGCGCTTCGCCTGGGAGGAGCTGCCCCAGCAGCTGCTCGACGAGCGCGCCCAGAAGGTGCGCGAGAGCCTCCACGCCGCCCTTATCGGCTGGGCGCAGTCCGCCGGCGAAGGCTCGGACTACACCGACAACGTCCCTCTCCAGTGCCTCCACCCCGTCGGTCACTGGTACGAGGTACCCAACCTGCTGCGCAACGGCACGCTCGCCGCGCTCCTGCGCCAGCGTCCGCAGCTCGAGCACCTTGTCTTGCACAACATCGACACCGTCGGCATGGACGTCGATCCCACCGTCCTGGGCCACCACATCGCGTCGGGCGGCACGATGACCGTGGAGGTCACCACGCGTCGACTTGAGGACCGCGGCGGCGGCCTCGCCCGTGTCGACGGCGACCTGCGGCTCGTCGAGGGCCTCGCCATGCCGCGCGAAGAGGCCGAGTTTCGTCTGTCCTACTACAACTCCAACACCATGTGGCTGCACCTCGACAGGCTGCTCGCCGTCTTCGGTCTCACCCGCACCCAGTTGGACGACCCGCGCGCCGTGACCGAAGCCGTGCGCCGCGTCGCCGCTCGCGTCCCCACCTACATCACGCTCAAGGACGTCAAGAAGCGCTGGGGCCACGGCCAGGAGGACGTCTACCCCGTCGCCCAGTTCGAGAAGCTGTGGGGCGACATGACGGCGCTCTCGGATGTCGACACGCGCTACGTCGTCGTCCCCCGCGCCCGCGGCCAGCAGCTCAAAGAACCCGCCCAGCTCGACGACTGGCAGCGCGATGGCTCCGCCGCCTACGTCGAGTCGCTCTGTGAGTGGAGCTAACCCGAGAAGGAGAGAGATCACGCCCATGCCCCGCGTCAACCGCGCCATCGAGCTGCTGTCCCAGGACCAGCCCATCTACTACACCGGCGGCCACACCGGCCACGTCCTGACCTACGAGCAGGGCAAGCAGGACGCCCACATCTGGGCCGATTACATCAACGTCGGCATGGAGCACGGCTCCATGGACTTCGCCGGCCTCGCCGAGTACATGCGCGGCCTCGTCGACGGCGGCCCCACCAGGAGCGGCCACCGCTCCCCCGCCGTCGTCGTCGAAGCCCCCGTCAACGGTACCGATGAAGCCAACATCCGCTTCAATGCCTGGCAGTTCCGCCAGATCCTCGCCCGAGGCGCCCACGGCATCCTCCTCTGTCAGGCCGAAAACGCCGCCGCCGTGCGCGCCTTCGTCGAGTCCTGCCGCTACCCCATCAACACCCAGGGTGTCGACCCCTCACTTCCCACCCCGCTCGAGCGCATGAACGGCGCCAGGCGTGGCGCCGCCCAGAACGGCCTCGGGATCGGCACCCGCGGCAAGGGTTCCGAATCCACGTGCGCCCCCATCTGGGGACTCAACGGCGACGACTATGTCCAGCGCGCCGACCCCTGGCCCCTCAACCCCGATGGCGAGCTGCTGCTCGGCGTCAAGCTCGAAAGCCCCGAGGGCGTCGCCAACTGCGAGGAGATCCTCGCCGTCCCCGGCCTCTGCTTCGCCGAGATGGGACCCGGCGACCTCTCCCTCTCGCTCGGCTACCTGCGCATGCCCCGCAACCCCTACCCGCCCGAGATGCAGCAGGCCCGCGACCGCATCTTCGCCGCCGCGCGCAAGAACAAGATCGCCTTCCTCGAAGGTGCCCCAACTCCCGAAGCGCTGACCAGGATCATCGACGAAGGCGTGCGCGTCATCGCCGGCCAGAAGGAAGAGACCGCCCGCATCGGCCGCGAGCACTCCAAGCGCACGATGCCGTATTGACCCACTCTCCCAGAGGGAGAGTGGTGGGGAGAGGGCCCCTGCCGGTTGCCCTACCGGTTGTCCCCCTTCGGGAACTTCACCCGCTCCGGCTCCTTGTTCAGTTCGTTCAGCAGCAGAGGGATCAGCTTCGACTTCACCGGACCCGACCGCCGCGGGTCCACCACGTAGCGCACAATCGCCTGCAGCCACGTGTTGTCGTGCACACGGAAGATCACCGTCGGCCGCTCCCGCACCGAAAGCTCGTTCACCGGCGTCTTCTTCAGCAGCTGACGGAACGCCGCGATGCGCTCTTTCAGCTCCTCGCCGATCTCAGAGTCCACCACCCGCTGCATCGTCTGCGCCACGTACTCCAGGTCCGCGTCGTACGCAATCTGGAACTTGATCTCGTCCCACCGGTACGGGAACAGCGGCCACGTGTAGTTGATCACCGGCTCGTTCAGCACCTTGGCGTTGGGGATCTTGATGATCCGTCCGCTCGGGTGATCCCCACTGATGTACTTGCCCCCGAACTCCCACAGCGTTGTGTCCAGGTATCCCACCTGGATCACGTCCCCCTGCATGTCGCCGATCGCGATGCGGTCCCCCACCTGGTACGGCTTGCGCGCCAGGATGTAGATCCAGGCAAAGAAGCTCGACAGCGGCTCCTGGAGAGCCAGGCCAAGCACGAGCGACACGACGCCCAGCGACGCCAGCGCCTGGTACCAGTCGGCGAAGAGCTGGGTCAGCCCAAACACCACGATCGCCGCCCACGACACGAGGTCCAGGACCTTGATCGCGTTGTAGCGGTCCGCCGCGTCGCGCACGTGACCCAGCACCCACGCTTCGATCAGCGACGCCGCCGCTCGGATCGCCGCCGCCGCCAGCAGCACCATCGCGATGCGCCGCAGCGGATCTGCCACCTCCGCCGGCAGGCTGAAGTAGCCCGTCCCCAGCAGCGGCAGCGCCCAGATGAGCGCCGCCAGCGCCGCCACGTACAGCGCCAGCCACACCTTGGGGTGGCGCTTGGGGCGCTTGATCTCCGCCTCGCCCCCCGCCTCGACCCGCTTGACCGCCTCCTCCACGGCGTCGCGGTCCTCGACCAGCGCCGGATCGCCCTGCTCTTCGGGCGCCGGCACCACCGATAGCTCGGGCTGCTCCAGCTCCTCGTCGTCGAGTACCGGGACCGCTCGTCGGGCGCTCACACCCCGCTAGAGGTGCAGGAAGCGTTCCCCGCTACACTCGCCGCCCCCAGATGACAACCAGGATCGGAATCATCGGCTCGGGCGGCATCGCCCGTGCCCACGCGCGCGCCTACAAAGAGCTGCCCGACGTTGAGGTCGTCGCCGTCGCCGACGTCGTCCCTGGCAAGGCGCAGGAGTTCATCGACGCGCTCGAGCTACCCGCCGCCAAAGCATTCGAAGACCACAAGCCTGCCCTTGAGCAGAAGCTCGACGGCGTCTCGGTCTGCACCCCCAACGTCGCCCACCACCGCGTCAGCATCGACGCGCTCGAGGCCGGTGTGAACGTCCTCACCGAGAAGCCCATGGCCGTCACGCTCCAGCAGGCCATCGAGATGGCCCAGGCCGCCAAGCGCACCCGGAAGCTCCTCAGCGTCGGCTTCCAGCCGCGCTACGACCCCAACATGAAGCTGGTCAAGGAGATCGTCCGCACCCAGCTCGGCAAGGTCTACTACGTCTACACCGGCGCCGGACGGCGCCGCGGCATGCCCGGCGGCACCTTCATCCGCACCGACCTCGCCGGCGCCGGCGCCCTCGCCGACATCGGCTGCTACGCCATCGACTTCGCGCTCGACGCCATCGGCTACCCCAAGCCGCTCACCGTCTCCGCCTACGCCTCAAACCACTTCGGCACCAACCCCAAGTACCACAAGGAAGCCGACAAGTTTCAGGTCGAAGACTTCGGCGCCGCACTCGTGCGCCTGGAGGGCGACGTCACCCTCAACTTCACAACCTCGTGGGCCATGCACATGGACACCATGGGCCCCGCTGTCTTTCTCGGCACCGATGCCGGCCTGAAGGTGACCCCGTCCGGCAGCGGCGGCTACTGGGGCGCGTGGGACGGCGGCATCGCCTCCGCCACGCTCTACCACGACCTGATGGGCCTCCAGACCGAGAGCCCCATCCCCGTCCGCCAGCACCAGGTCCGCATCTTCAACGAGAAGGTCAAGGATTTCGTCGCCGCCGTCCAGGAGGGCAAGCCTGCCCCCATCCCCGGCGAGCAGATCGTGCGCAACCAGGCCATCATCGACGGCATCCTCTGCTCCGCCGCCGAGAAGCGCGAAGTCACCATCGAGATCCCCGACTTCTAGGTCCGCCCGGTCAGCCGCCTCCGGTCATCCGGAGCGCAGCGAAGGATCCGCAATCCGCATCGCCGTCACGGCCCCCGCGTCGGACTCGGCGCGCCGCCGCTCGACGACTGGCTAATCGCCACCGTCGGCGCCGGGGCAGTCGTGGGGAGCGTGATCGGCGGCAGCGGCGTGCGCGTCGGCTCTGGCCGCTGCGTCGCCGCCGGCTGGAAGGCCGGCGCAGTCGCCACCGCGAACGACGTCTCGCGCGTCGCGCTCGGCAGCGGCGCCACCGTCGGCGGGGGCAGCGTCTCGCGCGTCGGCAGCAGCGCCAGCGTCGGCAGCGGCGCCCGAGTCGGCTCCGGCGCAGCCGTCGCCAGCAGCAGCTGAGGCGGGTTAGTCGGCTGCGCCGCAGCCTGATTCTGGGGCTGCGCCGTCGCCGCCGCGCTCGGCGTGACCGCCGCACCGCCCGCGCCCGCCACTTGCCCCGTCGGCTGCCCGCCGCCCGCTGCCCCGCCCCCCTGGTTGGCCACGTTCACGTTTACCGACTGCCCGGCCCCCCGCCTCGCCAGCGTCGCGAACACCAGTGAGAGCAGCAGCATCACCGCCGCGACGCCCAGCACCGCCGCCACCAGCAGGATCTGTCTATTCCGGCTCGCCACCGGCGCCTGTGCCACGGCCTCCAGTGGCGTGCAGGTTCCATGCCGTTTGCTCGCCTACCCCGTTACGATCAGGACAGGATGACGACGACGTTACCCAGGAT
>DASTZM010000453.1:0-3488 GCA_035764305.1 Chloroflexota bacterium
GCTCGGGCCACGCATCTGGGGCCCAATGCGACGCTGTCGCTGAAGTACGGCGTCATCACCGTGGCGCGCCGCGTCGCTCCGGCCGCGGCGGCTACCCAAGCCGGATAATCGCCCTCCCGTGACGGCACTGGCCACCGGCACCGAGTCGGACATCGAGAGCGTCCTCATCTCCGAGACGCAGCTCGCACAGCGCGTCCGGGATCTGGCCGCCGAGCTCCGCCCCCTCTACGTCGGCCAAGACGTGGTGCTGGTCGGAGTGCTCAAGGGGGCGATCATGTTTGTGACCGACCTGGCGCGCGAGCTGCGTCTCCCGCTCGAGATGGACTTCATGGCCATCTCAAGTTACGGCAACGCCACCCAGTCCAGCGGCGTCGTGCGGATCATCAAGGACCTGGACACCAACATCGAGGGCCGCAACGTCCTGCTCGTCGAGGACATCATCGACAGCGGTCAAACGCTCCGCTACCTGCTCGAGAACCTCCGGTCGCGCAACCCAGCCAGCTTGCGCGTCTGTGCCCTCCTGGACAAGCAGGTCCCACGCAAGGCCGATGTCGACGTCGATCACATCGGATTCAGGATTCCCAACCAGTTCGTCGTCGGCTACGGCCTGGATTTTGCGGAGCACTACCGCAACCTGCCCTACGTCGGCATCCTCAAGCCGGCGGCTTACTCCTGAGCCGTCGCCGCCAGAGAAGAGGGGTCGAGTCGGGCGGCCTATAATCGAGGAACCCCCATGAAAATGGACACCCGGTGGCTCCGGAACTCCTTTGTCTACCTCGTGATCATGGTCGCCGTGCTGGCGATCTTCTTCACGCTGTTCAGCCCGCCGGCGAAAGAAGCGCAGATCCCCATCTCCGAGCTGATGGCGATCGTCAAGAAGGACGCACTCGCCAACCGCGTCGACACCATCATCGTCGACAACAACAAGCTCATCGCCGACACGTCGGAGGGCAAGAAGACCGCGATCAAGCCGGACCGGACCGACGTCATGGACCTGCTGTTCGGGCAAAGCAGCGGCGGTCTGCGCTACGAGCAGGTCAAGGTCGACGTCCGCCCGCCCAACCAGTTCGGCTCCTGGCTGGGCATCCTGGGCTCGTTCCTCCCCGTCATCATCTTCGGCGCGCTGCTGCTGTTCATGATGCGGCAGGCGCAGGGCTCCAACAACCAGGCGCTCTCCTTCGGCAAGTCCCGCGCCCGCATGTTCATGGGGAACAAGCCGACGATCACGTTCGCCGACGTCGCGGGTGTGGAGGAGGCCAAGCAGGAGCTGGCCGAGGTGGTCGAGTTCCTCAAGTACCCGGAAAAGTTCGCCGCGCTCGGCGCACGCATCCCGCGCGGCGTGCTGCTGGTTGGGCCGCCTGGTACGGGTAAGACCTACCTCTCGCGCGCCGTCGCGGGCGAGGCGGGCGTGCCCTTCTTTTCCATCTCCGGCTCCGAGTTCGTAGAGATGTTCGTCGGCGTCGGCGCCAGCCGCGTGCGCGACCTCTTCGACCAGGCGAAACGCAACGCTCCGTGCATCATCTTCGTCGACGAGATCGACGCCGTCGGGCGCCAGCGCGGCGCCGGTCTGGGCGGCTCACACGACGAGCGCGAGCAGACGCTCAACCAAATCCTGGTCGAGATGGACGGCTTCGACACGAACACCAACGTGATCGTGCTGGCAGCGACCAACCGCCCGGACGTACTCGACCCGGCGCTGCTCCGCCCCGGTCGCTTTGACCGGCGCGTCGTGCTGGACAATCCCGACATCCGCGGGCGCAAGGCCATCCTGGACGTGCACGCGCGGGGCAAGCCGCTCGACAAGGAGGTCGAGCTCGACGTGCTCGCCAAGCAGACGCCGGGCTTCTCTGGCGCCGATCTGGCGAACCTTCTCAACGAGGGCGCCATCCTCGCGGCGCGCCGCGGCAAGAAGTCCATCGGCATGGACGAGCTTGAGGAGGCGATCGAGCGCGTCATCGCCGGGCCTGAGCGCAAGTCACGCGTTATCGGCGAGCGCGAGAAGCGCATCACCGCCTTTCACGAGGTGGGCCACGCGCTCGTCGCCAAGATGCTGCCCAACTGCTATCCGGTGCACAAGATGAGCATCGTGGCGCGTGGGATGGCCGGCGGCTATACGCGCTATCTACCGCCTGAGGACCAGTACCTGTACACCCGCTCCTTCATGGAGGACACGCTCGCGTCGATGCTCGGCGGACAAGCCGCGGAGGAGATCATCTTCAACGAGCTGACCACCGGCGCCTCAAACGACCTGGAGAAAGCGACCGAGATGGCGCGCTCAATGGTCACGCGCTACGGCATGAGCCGCAAGCTCGGGTCACGCACCTATGGCAAGAAGGAAGAGCTGATCTTCCTCGGGCGCGACATCCAGGAAACGCGCAACTATTCCGACGAGACGGCGCACGCCATCGACATGGAGGTCAGCGCCATACTGGCCGACGCCCACCGGCGCGCCAAGGAGATTCTGACCAAGCACCGCGTCAAGCTCGAGGAGATTGCCGAGCGACTCATCAAGGAAGAGACGCTCGACGAGGACACCTTCAACTCGATGTTCGACCAGCCGTTCGAGCAGCCGACCGAGGCAGCGGTATCAGGAAACGGCGCGGCCACGGACGGCACGATCGCCGCTCCCAAAGTCAACGTCGCGTAGCGTCCTTCTCTCGGCCGAACCACAACAAGAACAGCACCGCCGACGCGATGTAAGACGCCGCGCTGGCGGCGTACCCCGGGCGGTAGCCGGCGTGCTGGATCGCCTGCCCGCCCAGCCATGTGCTGCCGGTGCGCACCACCTGGTCGCTGAGCGTAATGAGGGCGTTGCCTGCGCCGTGGATCGCCGCCGGCAGCACCCCCATGCGCAAGCTCACGTGGAGCGGCGCCGCCATGTTCATCAGCGCACCGCGCACAAGGAACGCCGGCGCGACCACGCCCAGCCCCGGCCCAAATCCGACCAGCAGGAGCAGAGGCACCGATGTCAGCTGCGTCCAGCCGATCGCGCGCCCAGTCCCCAGGCGCCTGGCCATGCCCGGCGCCGCCAGCGTGGCCACCAGCCGCGTCAAGGTGGCGGCGGCGCTCAGCCACCCGTATACCGCGGGCGCCGCACCCAGCTCCTCGACGAAGAACAGGTTCTGGTACGGCGCGAACAGCCCCGCGCCGAGCGAGACCAGCGCCGCGCACGCGGCCAGCTTGAGCGCCGCCGGCTCCCGGAGCACAGCGACCCATCTCGCTGCTCCGCGGTCGGCGGCAGCGTCGGCGCGGGTCGCCCCAAGCGCGGCAGCGGACCCGCGGGTTCTCCGCCAAGTGGTGTCCGTCCTCGTCAAGACCAGGAACAAGAACGACGTCGCCCCAATCGCCGCCGCGCCGAACAGCGTCGCTCGATACGCGGCGAGCTCAAGCGCGCCAGCGGCAAGCAAGGCCGTCGCCAGCTGCCCCGCCGCGGCGCTGCCCACGGCGGTGGCCCCCAGCGTCAGCGCGGCATCCAGACTGAATACCCG
>DASTZM010000454.1:0-5891 GCA_035764305.1 Chloroflexota bacterium
GGCGACGAGCGCATCGCTGCCGCGGGCGAGACCCGATGCCTCGGCGCGCAGCTCGAAGACGAGCTCGTCTCCTTCAGAAACGCCAGCCGGCACCGGGAAGCGCAGCTCCCAGCCGCCGTAGCAGCCCTCGCTGCCGTTGGATTCGAGCCACAGGGAGTTGCCATCCTCGCATGCCTCCGGCCAGACACGCGGCGCGATCTCCTCGCGCACGACCCACGGCGCGGCGCCGCTCAGCGGGACGTCGGCGCCGCGCGGCGTACCGGTGATGCGAGCGACGGTGGGGCGATCGAGTGTGGTTGCCATGGAACGGGCCTACATCCCCTTGAATTTGTCGAGGATCAGCTGCATCTGGTTCTGGTAGTCGCGCAGGATCTCGCGCACGGGGCGCTGGCCCGAGGCAGCCTCGGTGCCAATCTTGACCTGCATGGCCTGAATCTCGCCGCCGCCGGGCGCGGGTATCTGGAACTTCCGCACGCGCATCTCTTCCACCGCCAGCTTCAGGAAGGGGTCGTTCTTCTGGTAGGCCTGGCTCTCGGCGACCTTGATCTTGACCGGGATGCGGTCGTAGCGCTCGGTGAAGCGCAGGATGACGTCGTCCTGGTTGAGGAACTCCAGGAACTTCCACGCGATCTCGGGTGTCTTGGAGCCGGTGGTGATGAAGTAGCAGTGGTTGCCGCCGTAGTTGACCCGCCGCCCGCCCTTTGGGACCGGCCACGGCGTGAAGTGGAACGGGAGCGCCGGCGCGGCGAGGAACTCCTTGCTCTTGCGCTCGGTGAAGGTGGCGAAGTAGTAGCCCATGTTGCCCTGGACGAAGTGGGCGTTGGACGTTTGCGCCACCTTCATGCGGTCGGCGACGCTATTCCAGCCGCCCTGCAGATCGTAGAGCTTCTTGAGCCACTCCAGCGCCTTGATCCCGTGCTCGTTGTCGATCGTGATCTTGGCGCCATCCTTGTCGATCGTCTCGCCGCCGAGCTGCCAGAAGGGAAGCAGCCAGAGCGCCGCGACGCCCGAGCCCCAATAGGGCGGGAAGCCGAGCTTGCCCTCGCCACCGCGGTAGATGCGGCGCACGTGGTCTTCCACCTCGTCCCAGTCCCTGGCGGGCTTGGTGGGATCGAGGCCCGCGCCCTGCATCACGGTGTCGTTGATGTACATGACGCGCACGTCGGGCGCAAAGGGCATGGCGTACTGCTTGCCCTTGTAGATCAGGTCGTAGGTGAGCGACGGCCACAGGTCGGCCTGCTTCACGACCTTGGATGTCTTCATGAAATCGTCGTGTGCGCGGGCGATTCCCTTCAGGCCCTGCTCCTGGACCTGGTAGGGCGTCGACATGCCGATGTCCGGCATTGTGCCCGCCGCCGCGGAGGCGACCATCTTCTCGAAGCGGTCCCCGACGATCAGGTCGGTCTCGTACTGGATGTTGGGGTACTTGGCCCTGAACCCCTTGACGAACTCGGCGCCGATGTCCTCGCCGAAGGGGAAGTTGGAGTTGGACCAGTGGACGATCTTGCCGCGGACGGCCTCGGGGCTGGTCGTGTCGACGGTGGTTGTGCCGCCGCACGCGGCGAAGACCAGCGGCGTAACGCCGGCGGCAGCGAGGCCGAGCAGGCGGCGGCGCGTGAATCGGGTGCCGGTACGCGTGTCGATCGTCATCCCTCGCGCACATGATAGGCACCCTCCGGAGCGCGGTCTAGAATCGGCCCTTCAAAGGAGTACCCAGTGGCAGGCAAGCTCGACGGGAAGGTGGCGGTCGTCACGGGCGGGGCGCGAGGAATCGGGCGCGCCATCTCGCTGCGTCTGGCGCAGGACGGCGCCGCGGTCTCGGTGGCGGACCTGAACGAGGAGGGCGCCGGCGGCGTCGCCAACGAGATTCTCTCCGCCGGCGGGCGCTCCGTCCCGGCCTACGTCGACGTCACCGATCAGAAGAGCGTGCAGGCGCTGGTCGACCGCACCGCACGTGAGCTGGGGCGGGTCGACGTGATGGTCGCCAACGCCGGCATCATCCAGGTCAAACCGTTCCTTGACTTGTCTGTTGAGGACTGGGAAAAGACGTTCGCGGTGAATGTACGGGGGGTCTTTCTCTCGCTGCAGGCGGCGGCGAAGCAGATGATCGACCAGGGGGATGGCGGCCGGCTGCTGGCGACGGCGAGCATCGCCGCCAAGATGGGGTCGCCGTATCAGGCGCACTACCAGTCGAGCAAGGCGGCGGTGGTCGGCATGGTGCGTAGCATCGCGTGGGAGCTGGGCAAGCACGGCATCACGGTGAACTGCTACTGCCCGGGCGTCGTGGACACCGACATGTGGCGCTACATCGACGAGGTGCGGGGGAAGCTGATGGGACGGCAGCCGGGCGAGCTATTAAAGGAGATGGCGACGCGCAATCCGCTGGGGCGCGTCGAGGTGCCCGAGGACGTGGCGCCGCTGGTCAGCTTCCTGGCGTCGGAGGAGAGCCGTTACATCACCGGGCAGGCGATCAACGTCTGTGGTGGCATGGTGATGTGGTAGCCGGCCGGGACCAAGGAGCTCAGGGGGCGCGATGGCGGTAAGCGGAGATCTTCAGGCGATCATCCTGGCGGGCGGGAAGGGGGAACGCCTGCGCCCCTACACCGAGGACCGGCCGAAACCGATGGTGCTGATCCTCGAGAAGCCGATCCTGGAGTACCAGGTACGCTGGCTGGCTAGCCAGGGGATCAAGCGCATCGTCATTTCGTGCGGCTACCTGCACGACGTGATCGAGAACTATTTCGAGCACGGCGAGAAGTTCGGCGTCGAGATCCGCTACGCCGTGGAGGACGAGCCGCTGGGGCGTGGGGGCGGGATCAAGCTGGCCTGGAATGAGCTGGCGCCGTCCGACGCGCCGGTGATCGCGACCAACGGCGACATCGTGACCAGCTTCGACCTGGCCGCGATGCTGAAGTCCCACCAGCAGCACGGTGCGATGGTGACCGACCTGGTGGTGCCGTACGTCAGCCAGTACGGGATCGTCGACATCACCGACGACGGCAGAGTGACCGGCTTCCGGTCAGAACCGAGGCTGCCGTACTGGGTGAACGCGGGGGTCTACGTGATGGAGCAGGCGGTGCGCGAGCTGCTGCCGGACAAGGGTGATCACGAGCAGCACACGTTCCCCAAGCTGGCTGAAGACGGCAAGCTGCTGGCGTTCAAGAGCGAAAGGTTCTGGCGCGCGGTTGACACGGTGAAGGATCTGACCGTGGTCAAGGACCACTTCACCAAGCAGCTGCTGGAGCGCTTCCTGGCGGTCTAGAGGCTCAGCCGGCGTAGCCGGCGGCGTACTCGGCTAGCAGACGGACGCCGTAGCCGGTGGCGCCCTTGGGCTTGTAGGGGGAGTCGGTCTCGGTCCAGGCCATACCGGCGATGTCGACGTGCGCCCACGGCACTTGCTTGGCGAACTGCTTGAGCAGCATGCCGCCGCCGATGGCGCTCGCGGCGCGGCCCACGCTGTTTTTCATGTCGGCGATGTCGGAGCGGATGGCGCGCTTGTACTCGTCGTCCCAGAGCGGTAGCTCCCAGACGCGCTCACCGGTGGCGTCGGCGGCGCGCTTGAGGCGCTCCACCACGTCCGGGTCGTTGGCCATCACGCCGGCGGCGCCGTGGCCCAGCGCAGTCACCACGCCGCCCGTGAGTGTCGCGACGTCGAGCATGGCGCGCGGCTCGTAGCGCTGCCCATAGGCCAGCGCGTCGGCGAGCACGAGGCGCCCTTCGGCGTCGGTGCTGATGATCTCGATCGTCTGGCCGTCCATGGCGCGCAACACGTCGCCCGGGCGAATGGCCTTGCCGGAGGGCATGTTCTCCACCGCCGGGATGAGGCCGACGGTGCGCTGTGGCGCCCCCAGGAGGGCCAGCGAGCGCAGCGCCCCGATCACGGCGGCGCCGCCCCCCATGTCGTCCTTCATCTGCCACATGCCCTCACCGGGCTTGAGCGAGATGCCGCCGGTGTCGAAGGTGATGCCCTTGCCGCACAGCACGACGGGCTGCTGCCCCTCTGACCCCGGCGGGTTGTGTTCCAGGATGATGAAGCGTGCCGGCTGGTCGGAGCCGGCGGCGACGCCGAGGAGCGCCCCCATCCCCAGGCGCTCCATCTGGTTGGAATCGAGCGCCTCGAACTGGAGACCGACCTGGTCGGCCATCTTCTGGGTCTCTTCGGCCAGCGCGACCGGGGGCAGAAGGTTGCCGGGGCGCGTGACCAGCGTGCGGGCGAAGTTCTGGCTCTCGGCCAGGTGGCGGCCGCGCTTCACGCCCTCCTCGATCTCGGCGAGCTTGGCCTGCTCGAGCTCGACGACGATGAGCTGTTCGATCTCCTTCTTAGTGGAGTCTTCTTCGTCGGCGCCCCCGGCGCTCGTTGAGCGGGACTTCAGCTCGTCGAAGCGGTAGAGGCCGAGGACGGTCCCCTCGGCCACCGCCTGGGCGGCGCGGCTCGGGTCAATGCTGCCAGTGCCGGCGCCGTGCACGATGGTGGCCAGGCGCTTGATGCCGAGGTCTCGCGCGCGGCGCGCGGCGGCGGCGGACGCCTGGCGCACCTTGTCGAGCGTGAAGTCGTCGCGCTTGCCGAGGCCGACGACGATGACGCGGGGGGCCTTGAGCTGCTGGTCGGGGGAAGGGTAGAGGACGGCGGTCTGGTTGGGCTTGCCGGTGAAGTCGCCGGTGGCGATGAGGCGGGAGATCGCGCCGCTGAGAGCCTGATCGACGGCGCCGGTGGCGCCGGCGGGTTCGGAGGTGCCCTGGAAGAGGTTGACGACGATGGCGTCGGCGTCGACGCTGCCAAGCTGGGCCGACTGAACGGCGATGTTCATTGGTGGGGTGATTGTAGTGACGGGATTTGTGCTGGGGACGCTGCGCTCCCCAGACCCCTAGCTGAATCTGCCGGGCTTCGCCCGGCCCAGCGGGGGCTGCGCCCCCGAACCCCCGTTCTGCTGGGCTAGTTCAAGGCGGCTTGGGCGTTGGTGGTGTTGGGGGACTTGGCGGCCTGGGTTGCCTGGGCGGCTTTGCGGGCGAGGTAGCGCTGGCGGTTGCGGGCGAGCACGGCCTCGCGGTGGCGCTCGTAGTACTGCTTCCAGTAGTCGCTCTTGCGCGAGCGGTTCTCGTCGTACCAGCGCTTGCTCTTCGCGCGGATCTTGTCCTTGTTTCCCTGGTAGTACTCCTTGGAGTACTCGAGCAGGCGCTGCTTATTGGTGCGGTAGTGCTCTCGCCGCTTTTCTAGAATGCGCTCGCGGTTTTGGACGTAGTAGGCGCGCCGGGCCTCGGCCAGCTCTTTGGAGCTCTTGACCTCAGCCCCCGCGGCCGTCGAGGTGGTCGCCGTCGATTCCCGGGCCGCTTCTTGTGTCGTCACAGCACTCACTTCACTCCCGGAGGGCCCTAAGTGGCACTACCACTGGGGCTTCAAACGGTATAGGGTGGGCGCATTATATGCGGCCCCCGGACGGCCTGCACATGAAGGAAGTCACAGTCCTATGAGCACCCAAACAAGCCCTCCGCCGGCCCCTGCCTCCCACCCCAGATTTCTCTGGATGGACGGCCGGCTGATCCCCTGGGAGGAGGCGTCAGTCCATCCCAGCCGGCTGGGGTGGTCGACCATCGGCGCGGTCTTCGAGGGGATCAAGGCGTACTGGAATCCGGAAGAAGGGGAGCTGTACGCCTGGCAGTTCATGGAGCACTACCGGCGCTTCGAGCAGTCGATGCGCCTGGAGCGCATGCGTCCCGAATTCAGCCCCGAGCAGCTGGTGGAGGCGTCCTGCGAGCTGCTGCGCGCCAACGACGCGCGGGGCGACATGTACGTGCGGCCGCTTGCATGGCACGCCGACGCCACGTGGTTTGGGCATCACGAGGACAGCCGCACGGGGATCGTGATCACGACGGCGCCGTTCACCTCCATCCTG
>DASTZM010000455.1:0-3438 GCA_035764305.1 Chloroflexota bacterium
GTCGAGCAGCTTCCGCAGCGTCGCCTCATACTCGTCGAGCGGGACGTGGTCCGCCCGTCGGTTCGCGATCAGCCGCCAGACGTCGTTGATGCCGATCTTCACCGACAGCCAGTCCGGCTGCTCCGCGATCACATCCTGCTCCCAGCGCCGGTCGAGGTCGCGCACCGTGTTGCCGCTGATGCCGCGGTTGACGATCTCCAGCCCCTGCTCGCCGTGGCGCGCCAGCAGGAAGGCGCGCGCCAGGTGCACGTAGCCGTTGCCGTAGGGCACGTGCGGCCCGGTGCTGTCTGCCCCGCCCCGCCGCCCGCAGTCGGTGATGCTGTCGCCGATGAACAGGATCTTCTGGTCGCGCCCGAAGATCAGCGCCGGGGCGACACCTTGTTCCGAGATCTGAGCCACGCCCGCAGTGTACGACCCACCGCCGGCCGCTGGCCGCACGGCGCGCAGCGCGGCCTCGACGATCGGGCGCGCCGCCGACTCCAGCTCGACCGACGACAGGTCGGCGATCGGCACAAAGCCCAGGTCTTCCTCGTCCTTGTCCAATCCGCGCGCCGTCTCGTCCTGCGTCAGCAGCTCGGCGGCGTAGAGCGCGTAGAAGAACTCGGTCGGGTAGGGGTGCCCCGGCGGTGGGGGCTCGGTGCGGTACAGGTGCGTGAAGCCGATCGGGCGCAGGCCGCGCACGCGGCAGCCCGCCTCCTCCCACACCTCGCGCGTGGCCGTCTCGCGCGGCGACTCACCCGGCTCCCGCCGCCCGCCCGGCCAGACGTGGGTGTGCCCATCACGCGTGCGTATCACCAGCACTTCGGGCCGCTCCGGGTACTGCGGATCGAGCCGCAGCACGATGCACCGTATCGACGTCACCCGCGACAGCACCGCCGGCGGCAGCGGCCCGTCATGCAGGTACCAGGCGATGCGCAGCGTCCCGGCCCCCCACGGGGCGTCGTACTCGTCGACCGGCTCGAAGGCTGCAAGGAACGAGCGGACGTCGGATTCCATCAACGCGGCCTACGTATATAGGGAAGCCGCACGCCCCGACGGCAAGCCCATCACTTTGGGTGCCCGTCCGGCGTTTCCTCGGGTGAAGTGGTCGGCCGACCCGAGCCCCGGCGCATCCTGCTGTGCGGCACGGTCACGCGCGCCCAGAGTGAGTCGGCTGACGCGCCCGCGCGGGGCAGCCTCCGCTCGCTGCGCCCCTACGGCGGTGCAGTGCTCGCGCCCGCGGCGCCGAACACGCGCCTGACCGGCCCGGCCGCCCTGCCCGCCTCCCATCGGGCCTCGACCCGTCTGGCGGCCTAGCCACTCCTCACTGCTCCACCCGGAGCCGTCCAGCGCCGCCGCCGCGCCAGTCTCCGGCCGCTCGATCGGCGCTGTACGACCCAAAGGGCCCCGCGTCCCGCCGGGAGCCCAGCTATCGTTTGCTTAGGGCGATGAGCAGGACGCTTCCATCGGGCAGCGCCTCCCGACCGCGTGCGGGCGCCACCCGCCGCCGGCTCCTGCGCGCCGCCCTCGTCGCGGCCGCCGGTGCGGCCGTCTTCTCACTGGACCTGCGTCAGGCGCGCGCCGACGGAGAGGCGCCCGACCCGGCCGCCGAGACCGTCGGAACCGAGACCGAGCCCGCCGACGCCACCTCCCCCATGGAGCCCCCCGCACCCGTACCCGCTCCCACCCTTGCCTACCCCATCTCCTACGGTCCGGGCGCCCGCCTGGGCGGCAGGCGCCCCTTCCCCGACGACAACCCCTGGAACGAGGACGTCTCGCGCGAGGCCGTCGACCCCAACTCCGACGCGCTCATCGCCAGCATCGGGCTCGATCGCGGCCTGCACCCCGACTTCGGCACGGTGTGGCAGGGCGCGCCGATCGGTATCCCGTACGTCGTCGTGCCCGGGACGCAGCCCGGCGTGCCCGTGCGCTTCGAGTACGCCGACGAATCGGACCGCGTGCCCTACCCCGTCCCACCCGATGCGCCCATCGAGGGTGGGCCTACCTCCGACGGCGACCGCCACATCCTGATTGTCGACGCCGACAACTGGGTCTTGTACGAGCTGTTCGCGGCGTACCCCGACGGCCCGGGCCGCTGGCGCGCCGGCTCGGGCGCGGTCTTCAACCTGAACAGCAACGAGCTGCGACCGGCAGGCTGGACCTCCGCTGACGCCGCCGGGCTGCCCATCTTTCCCGGCCTGGTGCGCTACGACGAAGCCGTGGAGCAGGGAGTCATCCGCCACGCGCTGCGCTTCACCGCGCGGCGCACGCGCCGCGCGTACGTCGCGCCGGCGCGCCACTACGCCAGCCGCATCACCGATCCCAACGTCCCACCCATGGGCATGCGCGTCCGCCTCAAGGCGTCGTTCGACGTCTCCAGCTTCCCACCGCCCGTCCAGGCCGTCCTCCAGGCGATGAAGACCTACGGCATGTTCCTCGCCGACAACGGGAGCGACTGGTACGTCTCCGGTGCCCCCGACCCGCGCTGGAACGACGACCAGCTCGCCGCCCTCCGCCGCGTCCGCGGACGCGACTTCGAGGTGGTGAAGATGGGACCGATCACCACCGTCTAGTGCGGCGCTGGCCCGGGCGGCCCTGACGGGCGCAGCTCTACCACCCACGGTCCCGCCAGCGGGTCTTTGCGCTCCCGTACAGGGACGCGCACAAACCCGAACTTGCGGTACAGCGCCATCGCGGCGTCCGCGCGCTCGCTCGAGCGAAGAATGACGCGCTCGGCGCCCGCGACTTTCAACCGCTCGAGTGCCGTCGCCATCATCGCGCTGCCGATCCCGCGGCGCTGCGCGTCCGGGTCCACCGCCAGCTCCCAGATGTACCCGAGCACGCCCGTGACCACCGGCCAGCCCTCGGGCGGGCGGTCGGCCATGTGCTCCCAGTCGCCGACGAAGTCCTGGTAGGCGCGCGGCGCGCTCGCCATGACGAACCCGCCGATCTGCTCGGCCTGATCGCTCTCCGGTGCTCCGAGCGGCGCCACCAGCGTGTGCATGCCTGGCTGACCCATCAGCCAGCGCACGTACTGCTGCGTGTGCACCGGATCGTTCGTCTCGTTCCACGGCGGCTGTGCGTAGGCCCGCAGGTAGACGCGCACGATGCCCGACAGATCGTCGGCCGTCGCATCGCGCACATGGAGAGAAGAAGACACCTCGTACACTCGCGCCAATGATGGCAGAGGCCAAGCGCTCCACTCAGCCAGGGCGCACCGTGCGCGTCGCGGTGCTCGGCGCCGCCAACTTCTCCGAGGTGGCGCACATCCCCGGCGTCAACGCCCACCCCAACGGGCAGGTCGTCGCGCTCTACTCTCGCGACCTCAAGCGCGCCAGGGATATGGCCGAGAAGACGGGCGTCCCCGAGGCCACCGACGACCTCGAATCGCTCCTCAAGCGCGACGACGTCGACGCGGTCACTGTCCCGTCGACCAACCTCAACCATTACCGCTACTCC
>DASTZM010000456.1:0-17315 GCA_035764305.1 Chloroflexota bacterium
CGCTCGCGGTCGTCGACGATCGTGACCTCGTAGCCGAGCACGGCGGCGAGGCGCGCCAGGGGCATGCCGATGTGTCCCGCGCCGAAGATCACCAGCTGATCGGGCGGCACCATCGGCTCCAGCGCCACCTCGACCTCGTGCGGCTCGAGATCGCCCACCCGGCGCGAGCGGCGCTCGGGCAGCTCGCGCCCGTCCGCGCTCAGCCGCGCGACGCGGATCTCGCCCGCGGTGAGCTGCGCGGCGGCCAGCCGGCGCACAGCTTCGGTCAGCGCGGCGCGGCCGGCGTCGCCGGCCGGTTCGCCGTCGAGCGGCACAACCATTTTCGCCCCCGCCGCCACACCGGCCTGCGCGCCCGCCGCCACGACCGTCGCCAGGCAGAACGGGATGCGCCGCTCGAGGAGGTCGAGCGCGAGTGCGGTGGGGTTCGGCAAGGATCGAGCGGCGGCCGGGTGCTTACGCGCCGGTCGCGGCGGGCGGCCTCAGCACGTCGATGAAGACCTCCATCGTCCCGCCGCACACGTCGCCGCCCGGCTGGTCCGGATCGTCGGCCAGGACGAACTCGCGCAGCGCGCTCGTGCGGTCGCGCAGCAGCTTGCGCGCCTCCGCCCACACCTCGGCTTCGATGCAGCCGCCGCCGATCGTGCCGCGCATCGTGCCGTCGGCCAGGATCAACATCCGCGCGCCGGCCTTCTGGGGGGTCGAGCCGCGCGTGGCCACCACGGTCGTCATGGCCACGGGCTCACCCCGGGCCAGGCGATCGTTCGCCTCTTTGAACAGCTCGGCGGGCTTCGCGGACACTACCCCGAGTCTAACAGCGGCCCACTACCCCGATGACGCCGTCGGCGCCTCACGCTCCCCGCGTAGACTTGCCGCGTGCCGCGCGCGCGCGTCTGGCTGCGCGGGAACGACCTGCTTATCGCACCGGCCGACGCCGATGGCGGAGATGCCGATCGGCTGCGCGCCGAGCTGCTCGACGTCGTGACGGCGCGCGAGCTGCTGTACGACTCGCGTCTGGGCGCGTACCGCACGCTGCCGGCGTCCTTCCGCAGGGTTGCCGAACGCCTGGAGCGCGACTCCTATCGCATGGACGTGGAGTTCGACGCCGCCCCGACGTTGCCATTCACGCCTCGGCCGAGTCAGGACGCGCGGCCGTACCAGCGTGAGGCCGTCGACCGCTGGGACGCCGCGGGCAGGCGCGGCGTCGTCGTCCTTCCCACGGGCGCGGGAAAGACGCTGGTCGCGCTGTTGGCCATAGCGCGCGCGGGAGTCGCGACGCTCGTCGTCGTGCCGACGATCGACCTTCTGGAGCAGTGGCGCCGTGCACTCGTCGAGCAGCTGGGTGCCCCGCCCGAGCACGTCGCCACGTTCGGCGGCGGCCGGCGTGACGTGGGACCGCTCACGGTGATGACCTACGACTCGGCCGCGATTCACACGCGTGAGTTGAATCGGTTCGGCTTGCTCGTGTTCGACGAGGTCCACCACCTGCCGGCCGCGTCATACCGGCGTGTCGCGGAGGGTGCCGTCGCCCCCTTCCGGCTGGGCCTGTCGGCGACACCCGAGCGCTCCGACGGGCGGGAAAGCGACCTGGCGCAGCTGGTGGGGCCGATCGTGATGGCACGCACGCCGGTCGAGCTGAGCGCGCACCTGGCCGACTTCCGCGAGGAGCGGATCCACGTGGCGCTCTCCGAGGACGAGGCGGCGCGCTACGAGCGCGCGCGCTCGGCCTATCGAGACTTCGTGCGCCGCCGGCGGCTGCGCATCACGTCGCCGGAGGACTTTCAGCGTCTGGTGATCTGGCCGAGCGCGAATGACCCCGAGGCGCGCGCCGCGCTCCTGGCGCAGCGCGAGGCGCGCCGGCTGAGCTTCAACGCGGCGGGGAAGCTCGCGCAGCTGCGCGACCTGCTGGGCCGCCACCGGGACGACCGCGTGATTGTCTTCAGCGAGTTCAACGCCATCGTCGACGAAGTGAGCCGGGTGCTCTTGATCCCCAGCATCACCCACCGCACCCCGCCGGTCGAGCGCCAGGCGGTGCTGGACGGCTTCCGCAGCGGCCGGTTCACGAAGCTGGTCACCGGCCGAGTGCTCAACGAGGGAGTCGACGTGCCCGATGCCAACGTCGCGATCCTGCTGAGTGGCACCGCGACGCGCCGCGAGTATGTCCAGCGCCTGGGGCGCGTCCTGCGCCCGAAGGAAGAGAAGGCCGTGCTGTACGAGCTGATCAGCGAGGAGACCGACGAGCAGCACGTGACCACCCGGCGCCACCGTGTTTAGCCTCACCGACCTGAAGCGCTCCTACGGTCGCTCCGGCTCTCGCGGCGGTGCGCCCGACGTGCGTCCGTATCTGCTCGCGGGCAAGGAGCTTGCGGCACAGCGACCGAAGCTCGAAGCGGCGATCGACTGGCATCGCGCACACGCCGGCCGAAAGCGCGCCGGGATTCCGCAAGACCAGCTGGCGCAGCTGGTGGGCGACTATCGCCTGGCCCGCTGCCTCGCGGCCTGCCTGCAGTCGAGCTTTGTCTTTCGAGCGGAGCCATTTGAGCAGCTGGTGCGTGCGGCGGTAGGGAAGGCCTACCGCACGGTCTGGCACCGACTCCAACAGGCGCACGCCGCGTCGGCGCCGGAGCTGCGCCTGCACATCTTCGATGCGGTCAACGCGCGGAGCGGCGGCTTCGCCAACCCCGAGACGCGTGGCGCCCTCTTGAACGAAATCGCCGCGCCGTTCGGCTGCGACGGCGAACAGCTGGAGACGCTGCTCTGGTCTGACGCGGAGGCGAACGACCGCCTGGTCGCGGTCGCCGACCCGCCCAGCGTGGACGCGCTCGCGGCCGAGTACAACCGCCGCGCGCTGGCGACGCTCCTGCTGCGCGGACTGAGCGCCGACGTGTTCCTGCCGTCGCCTGACGGCGCCGCGATCCGGCGCGTCTACTTCGCCGTCAAGCGTGCCGGACTGCTGTGCGAGCTGAGTCTGCAGGCGCCAGACCAGGGTGCCTCGGGCGGCGTGTGGATCCACCTCTTCGGGCCGCTCGAGATCTTCGGGCCGCGCACGCGCCACGGAGACCGTTTCGCCCAGGCGGTGCTGGAGCTGCTGCGCGCCTTCCCGAGGCTGGAAGGGAGCGCACGCGTGCTGATCAATGACAGGGAATACGTGCTACGCCTGCCCCGCGGCATCGCCGACCTCGCGACGGACAGCGCGGCGAGCGCCGCGGCGACCGTTGACGTCAGCTTCGACAGCACGGTTGAAGAGCACCTGTTCCGCACCCTCCGCGGCATGGAGCGACGCGGAGACACCTACGAGTGGGTGGTCGAGCGGGAGCCCGAGCCACTCGTCCACGGCACGACTGTGCTCGTGCCTGACTTTGCGCTCACGCGGCGCGGCGAAGGCGCCGAGAGGCGTGTCTTCGTCGAAGTCATTGGGTTCTGGACGCCCGATTACCGCGAGCGCAAGCGGGCCAAGCTTGCCGCGCTCGGCGGCAGCGTCGATCTCGTACTCGTCGTGCAAGAGGCGCTGGCGCCCCACTTCGCCGACCTGCCGTACCCGACTCTGCCGTACAGGCGCCGTCCGTCCGCGCACGACCTGGTGACGCTTCTCGAGCGCACGTACCCCGGCGCGCGGCGGCGTCCCCGCCGCACCGCGCCGGCACAGACGGACGCCGCCGCACGGGAGGAGTGGGAGGCGCTGTTCGGCGCGGGCGCGGCTCTGCCGGCAGCCCGCGCCGCGGGGAAGGCTACGTCTTAGACATCAGGCGCAGCGCGGTGTAGGCCGGCCGGGGAGAGAAGTCTCGCCGGATGATGCTGAAGGGCGGCTTCTCGTCGGTCGGCGCGATGTCGGGCAGCGCGGCGAAGTTCAGGTTCCACACGAACATCGCTCCCACCCACGGGTAGGTGACGCGCGCCATAGCGTACGCCCGGACGAGGTAGTCGGCCTGCTGCTGCTCGGTGTTCGCCGCACAGTACTCATAGCCCGGTGCGGGGTTGGCCGTGCACCACCCGAACTCGGTCAGCCACATCTTCTTGCCCGTGTCGCCGTAGCGCACCATCACCTCGCGCAGCTGCTCGATACGCCGGAAGTAGAAGCTCGGGTGGTTGCGGTACTGTCCCGCGGCGGTGGCCTGCGGCGTGTTGGCCACGACGGGAGTCGCCTCGGGCGGGCTGTTGAAGCCCCCCCCGTGCGCGCCGATCACGTCCGAGACGGTACGCACCACGCCGTTCTGGTACTGGTACATCTGCTCCAGGTACAGCGCGTCGTCCAGCGCGATGTTCGGGTCGGTGAAGCCATTGGGCGTCGGCGCGCCGGTGATCACGACCGCCTCCGGGTCAGACGCCTTAATGGCGGGGTACGCGGCCTTGAGCAGCTCGACGTACTCGCCCGCGTTGATGCGCCCGCCGCCCCACTCGCGCGCGAAGTTCTGCTCGTTCCAGATCTCGTACGCGCGCACCTGCCCGCGATAGCGCGCGGCGAGCTGTCCCGCAAAGCTCGCGAAATCCGCGGGGTTGTCAGGTGGGCCGTTGTTCCGCCCGTCGGCCCGCGACCAGGACGGGCTGCTCACCACACTGAACATCACGTTCACGCCGGCCTGCATCGCGGCGTCGACCATGCGATCCAGCTCCGCCCAATCGGGCTGCCCCTTCACGCGCTCGACGTAGGACCACGGCACCTGCTGCCCCACCCAGCCGAACCCGGCGGTCTTGACCAGGTTGACCTCGCGGTTCTGGTCCTGCCACCACAGGTGGGCGTCCATGCCGTACTGCAGCCGGTTCAGGTCCACCACCGGCGCCAGACGGCGCGAGGGCGCGGCGGGCCCGGGCACGGGCGCAGCGGCGTTCGGATCGTCTGGCACGAAGGCGGTCGCCAGGTCGGTTCCCGGCAGCTGCGTCGGGCGGGCCAGCGCCTGCGGCCGGCCCGGCGCGTACTGACGATAGAAGCGACTCGTCCTGGCCTGCTCCTCCAGGTCGGGCGGCAGGTTGATGCCAGTGATGATGGCCTTGAGATAGTCCGCCAGCAGGAGGCCCTGCGTCGCGCCCGTCGCGGCGTCGAAGTGCATGATCCCGCGCTGAAAGCGCAGGTAGATGAAGTTGCCGTTGGCAGGATCGGCAGCCGGCGCACTGGTCGGCACGCCCCACAGCTCCAGGTTGATGCTGGGCATGATCCCCGGGCCGATCTCGCCGGTGGGGAACGCCTCTTCGTAGAGCACCGTGTTCAGGAAGGTGCGCTGGAAGTTCACGGGCTGGCCGTTGAACGTGTCCGCCGCATTGGCCTGGACAAAGACCAGGACGCGCTCCGCATAGTCGGCGGCGCCGGGAGGCGGCGCGCCCGCGAGCACGGTGGCGCTCGTCGCCGGGAACGTGGAGCCGTTGATGCGCGTGTACGGCATCAGGTCCGCGTCCAGGATGTTCAGCGTGGTCACGCTCCCGTCCGGACGGAGCTGCATGATCTGGCGCTGGAAGAACTGAACCTGCGTCCCCAGGAACAGGAATGAGCGCGACACGGGGTAGCCGAACGTGCGCAGGCCGCCCCGCTTCCGGAAGTAGTCCGCGAACTGCGGGCTGCCCAGCCGGAAGCCGGTCTCCGGGAACAAGGTCTGCTCGGTCGAGTCGCTCTGGGCCATCGCCGGCGTTGGCGACAGCGGCGGCACGGCAACTGAAAGGAGAAGCGCAATCAGCGCCACCAGGCGCCACAACGATGAAAGTGGAAGAGGCATACGGAGAGTAGAACGCCGTCAACCGACTCGAGTTAGCGGACAGAATCCGAGATGCATTGGGGTTACAGTCATGTCACTGCGCGTAGCGCATAAAGGAGAGGACTAGCCGTGAAAGCGGTCGTGATGGCGGGCGGTGAAGGCTCCCGGCTGCGGCCCCTCACCATCGGTCGGCCCAAGCCGATGGTGCCGATCGTCGACCTACCGGTGATCGAGCACATCTTCGGGCTGCTGCGACGCCACGGCATCACCCAGGTGGTGGTCACGTTGCAGTACCTCGCGCGCGTGATCCAGGACTACTTCGGCGACGGCTCCGACTTTGGCATGCAGATCCACTACACCGTGGAGGAAACGCCACTCGGCACCGCCGGCAGCGTCAAAAATGCCGAAGACCTCCTGGACGAGCCGTTCATCGTGATCAGCGGCGACGCCCTGACCGACTTCGATCTGGACCAAATCATCCAGCACCATCAGCGCAAGGAAGCGATGGCGACGCTGACGCTGTACCGCGTGCCCAACCCGCTCGAGTACGGCGTGGTGATCATCGACGGCGACACGCGCGTGGTGCGCTTCCTGGAGAAGCCGAGCTGGGGGGAGGTGTTCTCGGACACGGTCAACACCGGCATCTACGTGCTCGATCCGTCCATCTTCAAGTACGTCCCAGCGGGCGTGCCCGTGGACTGGAGCAACGACGTGTTTCCGAAGCTGCTCGCCAACGGCGACCCGATGTTCGGCTTCGTCGCGGGTGGCTACTGGTGTGACGTGGGAAACCTGGCCGAGTATGCGCGCGCCAACGCGGACATGCTGCACGGCCTGTGCAACCTGGACATGCCGGGCCGCGAGCTGCCGGGCCGCATCTGGGTGTGCAGCCCGGACAAAGAAGGGGACGCGGACGTGTCGCCGTCCGCACGTCTGTACGGCCCGATCTTCCTGGGCAAAGGAGTCGAGATTCGCGCCAACGCCGTGATTCACGGCCCATCGGTGATCGGCGACTACACCATCGTGGAGGAGCGCGCGACGATCGACCGCAGCGTGATCTGGCCGAACTGCTACATCGGCGAGGGCGCGGACCTGCACGGCGCGATCGTGGGGAAACAGTGCAGTCTGAAAGGAGGGACCGTCGTCTTCGAGGGCGCGGTCATCGGCGACAACTGCACGGTGGGTGAGGGCGCCATCATCCGGCCGAACGTCAAGCTGTGGCCGACCAAGGAGGTCGAGCCGGGCGCCACTGTGAGCGCGAGCATCATCTGGGGCAGCCAGGGGCGGCGCTCGATCTTCTCGCCATCGGGTGTCTCGGGGCTGGCGAACATCGAGATGATCCCGGAGTTCGCCGCACGCCTCGGCGCGGCGCTGGGGTCGCTCTACCCCAAGGGGCAGAAAATCACCGCGAACCGCGACCTCTCACCCGGCGCGCGCATGATCAAGCGCGGTCTGATCTCGGGCATGCTCAGCGCGGGCATCGACGTGATCGACATCCAGGAGGTGCCGGTGCCGGTCGCGCGCTACGAGACGCGAATCTCGGATGCGGCGGCCGGGGCGCACGTGCGCGTCTCGCCGGACGACCCGCGACTGATCGACGTGAAGCTGTTCGACGGTCGCGGGCTGAACATCGACAAGAACACCGAGCGCAAGATCGAATCGACGTTCTTCCGCGAGGACTTCCGGCGCGTCTCGGTGGCCGACATCGGCAAGCTCGACATCGTGCGCGGCCCGGTGGTAGACCGCTACACCGCCGCGTTCCTGTCCCACTGCAAGTCGGAGGCGGTGCGCAACGCGCGCGGCCGGTCGGTCGTCGACTACGGTCTGGGCTCGACGTCGACGATCCTCCCCAACATCCTGGGGGAGCTGGGGGCCGAGACGATCACCGTCAACGCCGCGACCTCGGCGTCGCACGCGCTGCGCACGCCAGCGCAGCACGAGCAGGACCTGCGCCAGCTGGCCGCGGTGTGCCGCTCGATTGGCGCCAGCTTCGGCGCGATGATGGACAACGATGGCAAGACGATCTCGCTGGTCGACGATCGCGGCACGATCGTGCCGCCAACCACAGCGCTGCTCGCGTTCGCGATCCTGACGTGGCGCGCCCGACCGGGCAGCGCAGTGGCGATCCCGCTCACGGCGCCGGCAGTGGCGGACCAGCTCGCCTCCGATCACAGCGGCCACCTCATGCGCGTCGCCGCCAGCCCTCAGGCGCAGATGCGCGCCGCCGAGCTGCACGGCCCGTCGGGCGGCGGCCAGGGCCGGCGCGGCGCGCCGGACGCTCCCACGCTGCTGGTTGGCGACTGTGAAGGCTCCTACATCCTGCCGGACTTCCATCCGGGCTTCGACGGCATGATGGCCGTGGCGCGCCTGCTCGAGTACCTGGGGCAGCTTGACGTGCGCCTCTCGGACGTGCTGGCGGATATCCCGCCGTACTTCCTGGCCGCGGAAGAGGTGCCGTGTCCGTGGGACCGAAAGGGGCGGGTGATGCGCGTCCTGCACGAGCGCGCCAGCCGCCAGAATGCGCGCGACAGCCGGAACGGCGCGCAGATCGACGGCGTGCGCTTCGACCTGGGGGAAGAGTGGGCGCTGGTCCTGCCGGATCCGTTCCGCCCGGTGTTCCACATCCACGCCGAGTCGTCGTCGCGGGAGCACGCCGCCGCGCTCGCCGAGAAGTACGCCGAGGTCGTGCGCTCGGTTGCTGCCTGAGTCCGCTCCGCGTCCCCGGCGCGCGCGGCTCGCCGAACGCGTGCGGCCCGTCGTGGGCCGCGCGTCGCAGCGCGTCTACCAGTTCCAGAACTGGTTCTTCCGCGGGCGCTACCTCTTTCTGGCGCGCCTGCTGGGACTGGAGTCGATGGGCGATGAGTCGTCGCCGCACGGCACGCTGCTGATTGAGATCGACGGACTGGGGCACGCTTCACTCCAGCGGGCGATGGAGCTGGGCTACATGCCATTCACGCGGCGACTGTTGGAGCGCGGACGCTATCGCCTCCATCGGTGGCGCTGTGGGCTGGCGGCGGATACGCCCCCCATCCAGAGCGGCCTGATGTACGGCACGGCCGAAGGCGTGGTCGGCTTCTATTGGTGGGACCGGAAGACGCAGCGCCGCGTCGTGGGCGCCAATCCGTACCACATGCGCGCCGTCCAGGCAGAGTTGGCGGAGCGCGCGCGCGCCATGGGCAACGAGGGCCTGCTGGAGGGCGGCAGCTCGTACTCCAACATCATGTCGGGCGGCGCGCAGTTTTCGGTGCTGACGATCGCCGGCGGCGGTCTCTCGGGCGCATCTCGCCACTGGTTCACGCCCGGCCAGGGGCTGATGCGCGCGCTGACGGTGCTGCTCCTCAACCCCGGCAAGGTGCTGCGGTTCCTGATCGACGCCGCGTGGGAGCTGGCGCAGGAGATGGAAGACCGCGTCGTCGTCAACGCCATGCAGCGCCCACGCATCCTCGAGGGCGCCTTTCCCATACTGCGTGTGCTGTTCAACGTGCTGGCGCGTGAGATCGTCACGGCGGGCACGCGCGTCGACATGCTGCGCGGGGTGCCGGTGATCTACAGCTGCTACATCGGCTACGACGTGCTGGGTCATCACTCCGGTCCGCTCTCGCGCAACTCGATGCGCGTGCTGCGCGGAATCGACGGCGCGATCCGCAAGCTGTACATGACGCGCGCGTGGACCCACCGGCGTTACGAGCTGGGAATCCTCTCGGATCACGGCATGAGCCCGTGCCTCCCCGTCGAGCACGTTTTCGAGAGCGACTTCGACACCTGGGTGAACGACTGGTGGCGGCAGGGGGCGCAGGCCACTCCGGCGTATCGGGATCGTCGGCGGCGCGTTCGCTTCCGCCTGCGGCGCCGCGAGCGCGGCACCGAATCGGGACTCGGCCGTCTGGCGGGCGAGGTCATGCGCCGCAACTCGGGCTGGCTGCGCACGTGGGGCAGGCTGGGCGCGTGGACGCTGGAGCTGGGCAGCGCCGGCGCCATCAAGCTCGGCGAGCGCTTCCTGGAGGATGACGTCCCGTCTGCCCTCGCGCCGCACGTGACGGTGATTAACTGTGGCCCGCTGTCGCAGATCTGGGTGAAGGAAGTCGATCGGCGGCTCGATCTGTCGCAGGTCGACGAGATGTGTCCCGGGTTCGTTGACGCGCTGGTGGACCACCCAGCAATGGGGCTGGTCGTCGGCCGGCAAGGAGAGGAGATCGTGGCCCGCGGCCGGCGCGGCACGGCCTACCTGCGCCCACTGCCGCACGGACCCGACGGCATCGACTTCCGGTCGGTCGTCCTTCGTATCGACGGCGAGGACCCGTTCATCATGTTCGAAGAGCCCGACATCGCCGCACTCCAGACGGCGGCGTTCGCCTCGGCGGACGCCGTGGGGGACGTGATCTGCATGGCCGCGCTGTTTACGCCGCAGACGCTGGCCGATTCGGTCCCCGGTGCTTCGGGGAGAGTTCACGTCTATACCTTTGAGAACCAGATGGGCACGCATGCCTCGATCGGCGGAGACCAGTCCTACCCGTTCATCGTGCTGCCGTCCTGGATGCAGTTCGACGGTGACAAGATCGTGTCCGCGACACAGATGTACCCCGTACTGAAGTACTTCACCGGGAGGGCTACTAAGAGAGAGTCTCAGTAATTCGCTGGTACATTTTGTTTCCTGAGCATGATGATCCGGACCTCCCATGAAGCCCTGCGCGACGCCGACGCGCACTTCCAGGCGGCCGTCGCCGACCTGCTCGAGCTGCCCGAGCTGCATGCCAGCCGCGAGCGCGTGCACCACTTTGACCTGAGCGAATACGACCACCTGATGGGCGTGGCGCGGACCGCGCACCAGGTATCGCGGATGCTGCGCGCCGACCCCCGCGTCAGCGCGCGGGCCGGCCTGCTCCACGACCTTGGCGCGCACTGGTTCAACACCGTGAAGCCGGTGGCGCTCGCGACGCGCCTGGGCGAGTGCGATGGCGTGCGCCACGCCATTCGGGCGCACACGGTGCTCCCCGCGGTGCCGCGCACGCGTGAGGCGTGGGCAGTGGTGGCGGCGGACTTCATCACCACGGCGCGCGAGTGCCACTTCGTGTACCGGCGCTTCCGCGCGAACCGTTCTGTCACCGCGTCGGTGGGCAACCTCAAGCGCCGCCTGGCGCTGCAGTCGCGCCTCTCGCCATTCAAGGGGCTGCGCGCCGGTCCCTACATCAAGAGCGCTACCCTGTCGCTCGATGGGGCAGCCGGCAACTAGCCAGAACGAGGTCGACTGGCCGCACGGCCAGGCACTCCTTCAGGAGATCGCAGACACGCGCGTCGAGCGCGGGGCGATCGCCCTCTGGCACATCGGCCAGTCCGGGTTCTTGGTGCGCGCCGGAGCGCTCACGCTCCTGTTTGATCCCTATCTCAGCCCGTCGCCCAGCCGCACGTGGGCGCCGCCCTTCGCGGCCGAGGCGCTGCGCGGCGTGGACGTCGTCTTCTGCAGCCACGACCACAGCGATCACCTGGACCCGACTGCGGTGAAGGGAATCGCCCAGGCGTCGCCCGGGGCGCGCTTCGTGGTGCCGCAATCGGCGCGCGAGAAGATGGAGAGCCTGGGCGTCGGCGGAGACCGACTCGTGCTCGCGGAGGTAGACGGCGACGTCGCGCTGAACGGGCTCGCGGTCCGTACCGTCCCCGCCGCGCACGGCGATCGAGCGGACCCCATCGCGGAGTGTGTCTGGCAGGCGGATCCCGAGCGCGGCTACCGTTTCGTCGGGTTCGTGGTCGACGTGAATGGCGTGCGTCTGTACCACGCAGGGGACACCACGGTCTATCCAGGCATGGTCGAGCGGCTGCGCACGCTGTCAATCGACGTGGCGCTGATCCCGATCAACGGGCGCGACTGGTTCCGCGAGCAGCGCAACATCATTGGCAACACCGACCATCGCGAGGCCGCCGACCTGGGGCACGCCATCGGCGCGCGGACGATCGTGCCGATGCACTACGACATGTTCGCGGGCAATCCGGGGTTTCCGGGCTGGTTCGTCGACTACTGCGCGGCGCAGTACCCCGGGCAGGATTTCCACGTGCCGGTGCGCTGCCGGCGCTGGGTGTACGTGAAGTAGTCCGGCGCGTCGCGCCGGCGCGCTAGACGCTACTCGTCGTCGGCGCCCGGTCCGTCCCCCGGCCGACGGCGGCGTCTGCGGCGGCGTCTGCCGCCATCGGCGCCGAAGCCGCCCGGTGCGCCCTGACCGCCCGGGGCGCCTTGCGGGGGCCCACCGCCGAAGCCGCCCCGCTGGCCGCCGAAGCCACCGCCGCCGCCGTACCCGCGCCCGCGGCCAGAGTCGAAGCTGCGCTGGCCGCCGTAGCCGCCCCCGTAGCCGCCGCGACCGCCGCCATAGCCACCCTGGCCGCCCTGGCCGCCCGGGGAGCCCTGACCGTAGCCGCTCCGCCGGTTCGGGTCGCCGCCGACCGACGGGCCGCCGCGCCCCAACGCGCGGTACCCCTCGTACCCACCGGTGCCGCTGCCGGTGCTGCCCCACCGCCCCTGGCGGTAGCGCTCTTGATAGCGCTGCAGCTCCTGCGGCGTGCGGCCGAGTGAACGATAGCCTTCCGGCGTGCGCGGTGGCGCCGGCTGCCACGGTCCGCGCCCCTGTCCCTGGCCGCGCGGTCCGCCCTGGGAGCCACCATAGCCACCCGGGCTGACGTCGCGGCGGTTGGGATCCCGGAAACCCGGTCGCGGCCCGCGGTCCGCCCGGCCGGGACCGCGGTCCGGGCCTCGGGCTGCGCGCCCGAAGCGGTCACCACGGTCGCCTCGGTCGCGTGGGTCGCCTCGATCGGGGCGGCTTCCCTGCGGCGGTCGCGGCCCCGGGGCCGGGCCCGGCCGGTCGCTCCCATCGGGTCGTCCCCGCCGGCGACGGCGACGGATCGCGCCGTCGTCGAGCGGCCGGATGATCGGCGGCGGTACGCGCCGCGCCGGAGCCTCGTCCTCGTCGCTGGGTGCCTCTATAGCGCCCGACGTATCTTCCATAGTAGGGGCGTCCGGCGCGAGAGAGACCGGCTCGCCGGTCTCGGTCGGGGGCGCTGCGCTCTTCGCCGCGCGCTTGGTCGACGTCTGTTTGGTGGGCGGGGATGCCTTGGCGGCGCTGACCTCGACGGCGGGCTGGCTCTCTTCAGGGGCCGGGATGGGGGCCTCTTCGACGGCCGGCGCGGTCTTCGTGGACGTCTTCTTCGCGGACGCCTTCTTGGCGGCGGCCTTCTTGGCCGCCGGCTCCTTCACCGCCGCCTTCGCTGCCGACTTCGCCGCCGACGTGGCGGTTGCCTTGCCAGCCGACTTCGCCGCGGACTTGGTGACCGACTTGGTCGCCGTTTTGGTGGCCGTCTTGCCCGCGGCCTTGCCCGCCGTCTTTCGCGCCCGCGGCGCGGCGGCGTCCTCTTCTTCCTGACTTTCGTCTACCAACTCGTCTACCTGGTCTTACCCAATTCTATGTGGCCGGCCGCCGCGCGTGGCGATGGCGCGCTCGAACTCAGCCGCGGCCGCGTCGGCCATGCTGCGGGCGTTGAAGCGCTCCCGGAAGGCGCGCTGCTCGGCGGCGGCCAGCGTGCGCCGCAGGTCGGGCAGGTCGTACAGCAGCTTGATCCGGTCGGCCAGCGCCCCCGTGTCGTTCTCGGGATAGAGCGTGCGCGTCTCACCGACGCAAGCCATGAGCTCGGGCGCCGCCCCGGTGTCCGGCCCAATCACGGGCAGACCGCACGCGAAGGCCTCGGTATAGACCAGACCAAGCGGCTCGGACCGGATGAAGCCCGCCGCGAAGGCGTCGGCCGCACGGAGCAGCGCGATCTTCTCGCGCGCCGTCGGGAGCGTGCCGACCAAGTTCACCGCGTCACCCAGGTCCATCATGCGGATCTTGCTCTGCAGCACGTCCAAGAACGACCCCGGCATGAGACTGCCGGCAATCCACAACCGCGCCGGCACACCTTGCCGGCGCAGCAGCGCCAGCGCGTGGAGTGGCAGATCGGCGCCCTTCTCGACGTCGAGACGCGAAAGGGAGGCGACGACGAACGGCGGCGACTCGCCTTCCGGGTCTTCGCCGCCAAAGAGGTCGCCGAAGTCCTCCCCGCGCGCCGCGCGCGTGGTGCGCAGCGCCTTCAGGAGCGTGCGCGCTTCGCGCCTGGGCATGTCCCACCGCTCATCGAGCAGCACGCCGTACGGAATCGCACGGGTCGCGACCCCGTCGCCGACGGCGCGACGCAGCTCGGGCAGGTTCTCCCTCAGGTTCGCTTCGGAGCCCGACAGGATCAAGTCGAGTCGCTCGCGTCGCGCCGCGATCGCTTCCAGCAGTGGCACGCCGCGTCGATAGACCAGCTCGAAGCCCTGCGCGGCCGCGACGAGCGGCACGCCGCGATCTTCGAGCCGCGCCAGCATGGGCACGAGCGAGAGGTCGCACGCGTACTCAACGTCGGGCTTGAACCAACGACGGATCTCGTTCAGCCGCCTCAGGTCGGAGTCGTCGGTCTGGAGCAGTAGTCTCGAGAGAAAGCCGGCCTCGACGGTCTGGTTGGTCGAGTTGCCCGACAGCGCGGCATAGATCGACGTGGCCGCGGTCGCGAGCCAGCCGCGCTCGCCAAACACGTGGGTGCGCGGGCCGGACAACGTGCGCATCGCGGCGCGTACGCCGGGCGCCAGGACACGGCGCACGGGCTCCGGCGCCGCCGGGATATAGCGCGACGCGTGGGCCACCACCTCGTAGCGAAAGACGTAGCCCAGATCCGGCGCGTGGCCCGCGCGCCGTCCCCACTCCTGCACCGGCTCGCCGTAGCGCACGCTCGCGTACGGGAACTGATCGACGGGCGCGTCGGCGCCGATCGACACGACGGCGAGCTCGTGCCCCATGCGCTCGAGCTCCCGGCACAGCATGGCGCTCTGTATCGTGAGCCCACCCAGCCACTGCTGCCCGCTCACCGCCACGAAGATGCGCACGAAAGACCCCGTTATACTCGACCGCCATGGCGGCCCGTAAGAGCGCGAAGCGCTCCCCACGCACACTCGGCATCGGCATCATCGGCCTCGGATGGGTGGCCGGGGAGCACATCAAGGCATTCAAGGCCAACCCCCACTGCCAGGTGGTTGCGCTCTCCAGCCACGACCCCGCGCGCGCCGAGGAGATGGCGGCGCAGCACGATCTGCCCGACGCGCGTCTGTACACCGACTACCAGGAGCTGATCAAGGATCCGGCGGTTGACGCGGTCGCGGTCTGCTCGATGAACCACCAGCACGTCGAGCAGGGCGTCGCCGCCGCCGAGGCGGGCAAGCACGTGCTGATCGAGAAGCCGATCGCGCTCGACCGGCGCGGGCTGCAGCGCCTGCGCCGCGCCATCGAGAAGGCGGGCGTGAAGAGCCAGGGCGGCTTCGAGCTGAACTGGGGTGGCTACTTCCAGACGATCCAGCGGATGATCGATCAGGACTTCTTCGGCAAGATCCACTACGCCGAGTGCGACTACTTCTCCGGCAACTGGGAGAAGTGGTACTCCGGCTACGGCTGGGTCAAGACCAAGGAGAAGGGCGGGTCGGCGCTCGCCGCCGCGGGCTGCCATGCGGTGGACGCCGTGCGTCAGTTCATGCGCTCCGACCCGGTGGAGGTCTTCGCCTACTCGGGCAACTTCACGCGGGTCATGGAATGGGACCCCGTGATCGCGACGCTGATCCGTTTCAAGAACGGCGCGATCGGCAAAGTCGGGTGCACGCTAGAAGGAAACGTGAAATACACCTTCAACGTCCGGCTCCACGGCGCCAAGGGGACGTTGATCAACGACCGGTTCCTCTCACAGCACCTGGACCCGGGGCTGGAGGGGTGGGCGCACTTCCCGACCACGCTGCCCGACACGCCGGAGGTCACACACCATCCCTTCCCGGGCGAGATCGACGACTTCGTCGACGCGATCCTCAACGACCGCCGGGCGAAGCTGGACGTACGCGAGGACTCAAAGACCTACGACATCATGTTCGCGGCAGAGGAGTCGGCGCGGGCGGGGCGCCCGGTGCGCATCTAGCTCCTGCACACCGCACACCGCCCGCCGCGCAGCGCGCGGAGAATCAAAGACCCCGGTGGCGAGCCACCGGGGTCTTTGCAGTATTTGGTTGTGACGCTAGAGCCTAGCGCTTCGCCGAAGACTTCTTCGCGGTGCTCTTCTTTGCACCGGTGGACTTCTTCGCGCCGCCGGACGACTTCTTCGCGCCGCCGGACGACTTCTTCGCCGTGCTCTTCTTCGCGCCGCCGGAGCTCTTCTTTGCTCCGCCGGTGCTCTTCTTCGCGCCACCACTCTTCTTTGCTGCTGCCAAATTAAGCCTCCCAACTTATTGTGCATCTGCGGCCGCACATTTGTGAAGCACTGCGGCATCACAGTGCGGCACTCGGGATCATAGTCCTCATTGAATCGTGTGTCAATAGGGCGGGCCCCCCAAATGGCCGCGGTGGGCGTGAGTGGGGGTGTGATTTCACCGCGAACGCGCGGTCTGTGCGGTGTCGATGCGCCGTTGATGCGTGGTGACGGCGCGCCTATGACGGCTGGGCTGCGCCGATTCGCTCCGCGAGCTGCGCGGCGTTGCGTACGCCATAGTCCGAGTAGCAGTTGTTGAACAGCACGTGCGTCTCTTCGGCCTGCGACGCAAGCTCGCGCACGCGCGGCGTAAGCTCGTCGAGCTCCGCGTCGCTGTAGAGGTACTTGAATCGCTCGGCGACGGTCACGTCTTTGGCCTGCCAGTTCTCGGCGTTGCGTCCATGCAGGCGCAGCATGGCCATGCCGGGCTCGGTGACCAACGGGACGAGCGGCACGCTGGAGCGGAAGCCCTGCGGCTCGTCGACGGCGACGTAGGTCATGCCGTTGGCCTTGAGCAGTGCCCCTGTCTCGGGCACGTTGCGCTCTTCGAGCCACGACCCGTTGCGGAACTCGACCGCGAGCCGCGCGTCGGGCAGCAGCGCGCGGCAGCGCTCGAGGTATTCCTTGTTTGCCCGGTTGATGCCGAACCACGGCGGGAACTGCAGCAGAATGGCGCCCATCTTGCCTGACTGCTTCAGCGGCTCGAGCGCCTGATCAAACGCCTCCCATACCCAGCGCTGCGCATCGGGCGGCAGATCTTTCAGGTAGATCTGGCGCTTGCCGGCGGTTGCGGACGCCGGCAAGCTGTCGCGCAGCACGGGTGGTAGCTTGCTGACCTGCGTTCCGTGTCCCGTCATCAGGCTGAACGCCTTCATGTCGAACGTGAAGTGGTCCGGCGTGCGCGCCGCCCACAGCGCCGCGTTGCGCTCGGACGGCAGCGCGTAGTAGCTCGAGTCGACCTCGACGACGGGGAACTGGGAGGCGTAGTACTGCAGCCGCTCCTCGGCCGAGTCGGCCCGCGGCGGATACCAGCCCGATCGCAAGATGGTGGGATCGGTCCACGAGCACGTGCCGACCTTGATGGACATGAGTGCGGCCGCAGGACGCTGCCGCAATTAACGTGCCAAGAATCCGCCGTCGATCACAAGGCCGGTGCCGGTGATGAATGCGCTGTCATCTGAGCACAGGTACAGCGCGGCGCGCGCGATCTCATCGGGCGTCCCCATCCGACCGATCGGCTGGCGCGCCTTCATCAACGCCCGCTGCGCCTCGGGGTCCGGCTGCTGCGCGATGATCTTGTCGATC
>DASTZM010000457.1:0-5248 GCA_035764305.1 Chloroflexota bacterium
ACCCTGCTCCTGTCTGAGCCAGGTGGCGATCTCGGTGTGGCTGCGCTCGGCCGCGCCCCAGGAATCGAGGAGTGTGAACCACTCGTCCCACGACTTGCCGGTGCCGCGGCGGATGGCGTCGTCGGACATGGCGAGCGGGGCGGCGGAGGTGGCGACCGGGGCAGCGGCTGGCGCCGGGGTTGGCGTGGCGAGCTTGGGATCGGGTGTGGACTTGGCGATGAGCTGGCGGCGGGCGGCGGCGTAGCGCTCGCCGGTCTTGGACATGCGCGCGCGGACGCGGCGCTTGAGCGACTTCTTGACGGTCACGGTCAGGCTCCTTTCGGACGGCGCGGCGGGGACTCACGCTCCCATCGCCCCACCGGAAAGGGCGCTGTGACCGGCGCGGCGGTGAGCTTCCCTGGAGTTCCAGGGGAGCCCATGGCTGACCGGCGTCTCGAGAACTCGAGGTCCCCTTTACCCCGCGCGGCCGACGGCGTGAGCGCCGGCAAATCGGAGTCAGGCGTGAGACAGCGCCGGATTCGATGCTATCCCGTGCGGCCGCATAGCGTCAAGGCTCAGGACTGGGGGCGGTAGGGTGATGACGGGGGATCGGCGTCTGGGAGGGGAACGGTGTTCCAGAAGGTGGTGCCGGTGAAGGGGGTAGGGCGGAGATCGGGGATGGTGATGGGGGCGCCGCCGAGCGAGGCGGACTTGTTGGCGAGGATTCCGGGGAGGGCAAACTCGATGGCGCGATAGACGTCGACCGGGGATGGCTTGCCTTCGAGGATGGTCTGGGTGAAGTAGTGCGCGACCCGTGCGTCGGCGCCGCCGTGTCCGCCGAACTCGGTGCCGCGCGAGCCGAAGCCGATGGGCAGGTATTCCCAGCCGTCGCGCTCGGCGCCGTGGCGGGTGAAGCGCCGGCAGCCCTGCTCGAAGCTGAAGCATTCGGCGCCGCCGGCGATGCCGAAGATGCGGAAGCGATGCTCCACGGGGCGGCGCGTGCTGAGGGTGACCATGATCTTGATCAGGGCACCCTTGGCGGTCTGGAAGAGGGCGATCTGGCCGTCCGGGCGCAGCGGGGTTTCCGGGTTGCGGGAAGGGGCGCTGCGGCAGGAGACGGAAACGCAGCGGTCATCGAGGACTTCGAGCAGCGGGCCGAGGTCGTGGGTGAGGTACTGAATGGGAGGCTGGTCGGCGCGCCAGGTGGGCTCGACGGCGGTGTGCCCCTGCGCGATTGCTTCAGAGGGAGTGATGCTCGAACCGTCGGGGAGGCGGAGCGTGGCGGGGATGTAGTGGAGGTACTCGCCTTCGGCGATGGAGATGGGGCCGAAGAGGTCTTCGACGACCCACTTACGGAAGTAACGGAAGAAGTCGCGGAAGGCGGTGTTCTCCCCGAGCATGTAGGTCTGGCCGGTGCGCTGGACGGCGGCGCGGAGGCGCACCGCCTCTTCCTCGGTGTACATGCCGGGGACCTCAGAGAGGACGTGGCAGCCGGACTCCATGACCTGGATGGCGTGCTGGACCTGCAGCTTGCCGTTACTGGCGACGACGACGGCGTCGGGTCGGAGGGCGAGGAGGTCGTCGAGCTCGGGAACGAAGCGGGTCGTCCGGGCTCCGCTACTCGCCTGGTCAACCAGTGCCTGCCCGCGCTCGCGGCGGTTTGGGAGCCGGTCGGCGACGCCGATTACGTCGGCGTTGTCGAGCGCGAGGAAGTTGCGCAGATGGGTCAGGCCACGCCCAAGCCCCAGGATGCCGACGCGGAGCTTGTCCATCGGTCAATACGTCGAGCGTGGTGGGGCGTCGGGGGCGCCGATCTCTTTGCGCTGGTGGAAGTAGGGGGGCTCGAAGAGGAGTCGCTGCTGCGGGGTGAGGAGATCGAGCAGGTCTTGTGGCCACTTGGCGTAACCGCCACCCCAGGCCATGTGGCCAGGGGAGTACTTAAACAGGAGCGAGCGGCGGTGGTGAGGTGCGGTCCACGGATGGGTGCCGTGGGTGAGGGCCTCAGTGAAGATGATGGCGTCGCCGGCATTCATGGGGACCTGCACGACGCAGCCGGGATTCGACTCGTAGGCGCGGATGGGGCGCGGGCAGGGATAGTTGGCCTTGTGGCTGCCGGGGATGCACGTGAAGCCGCCCTGGTCGGCGGGGATATCGACGAGGGCCCATGAGACGACGGTGAGGCCGTTGTACATCTGACCACCGCGGAAGTGGAAGTACTCGGGCCGGTCATATGGCGTGCCGCCGCCGTGGAGGGTAAGTCCGCTGGTGCCCTGCTTCATGTAGATGCCGTAGTAGTGGTCGAGTCGAAAGGCGGGGTCGAGCCATTCCTTTAGGTGGGGCACGATCGCGGGATGGTCGAGCAGGTCGCGGAACGGTTGGCCCCAGGTGAGAAAGCCTGAGAAACGCTGGGACTGGACGGTCTCGCCGGGGTCGGGCAGGTTCTGTCGATCGATGAGCTGATTGAGCGCCGACAACTCGTCTTTGCCGAGAGCGTTCTTGATGACGAGGAAGCCCTGAAGGTCGAAGAGATAGCGGTCCTCCGCTGTGACTTCGGGCGTGCTCGGTACAGGCGTCTGGGGCGGCGCGGCGGTTGTCATGAGGCGACAGGGTACTCGGCACGAGCGGTGCGGGAGCGGAATACTTGAGCCGTGCCTCTCGCAGCGCACCCGGTGACGATCTATAAGGCGGAGCAGATTGCCAGGGCGCGCGAGAATGTCGCGCGGCACGCGTGGGCGCGGCGGGTGGTGGAGGGGCTGCGGGAGCGGGTGGCGCTGACGCTGGAAGGGGGCGCGGCGTTCGTGGAGGGGATGATCCCGGCGACGACGCCGACGGGGGTGGGGTTCACGAACTGCGCGGCGTGCGGCGCGAACGCGATTCACGGGGCGTACGACTGGGATCCGCGTGACCCGGAGCGGCTGGTATGCACGACGTGCCGCATCGGCTACCCGAACGAGCGCTACCCGGAGGACGTGGAGTTCCGTGCGTCGCGCCACGGCGAGTCCCGTCAGCGCGGCGGGGGCGGGACGCAGATCATCGGCTTTCACGGCGGATACCGGTACGACTTCCGTGGGTTCGCGCTGTACTCGAGCTGGTCGGGGCAGATCCGGGCGCGCAAGGTGGGCTACATGGCGGGTCAGGCGCAGGCGCTGGCGACGCTGTACGCCGCGACGGGTGACCCAGGCTGCGCGGCGGCGGCGGGGGCGATCCTGCGGCGCTTTGCGGCGGTGTATCCGGCCTACCTGGTGCATTCGAGCTACGGGGAGTGGATCGACCTGCCGCCACGCGTGGTGGCGGAGCGGATCAACGATCTGCCCGAGGACGAGTGGACGATCCCGCCAAACAAGCCGGACCGGAAGCTGCACTCGGGCTACTGGAACTCGGGGCGGGCGACGGGCAGTGGGATGGAGGGGAGCTTCATCCGTCAGCTGGTGGTCGCGTACGACCTGGTACGCGACGCGCTGAGCGCGGACGAACGGGAGGCGATCGAGCGGGACGTGCTGCGGGAGAGTGTGCCGCTGCTGCTGGCGGATCCGGCGAAGAACAACAAGAGCGTGGCGAACCTGACGGCGGCGGGGATGGTGGGAATGGTGGTGGACGACGCCGCACTGGTGCGCGCGGGGGCAGAGGGGTTCTGGCACTTCGTGCGGCGGTGGTTCCTGGCGGATGGCACGACGTCCGAGTCGCCGGCGTACGGTCTGATGACGCTGAACGGGTTGTGGTCGTTCGGCGAGGCGCTGCACGGGTACGTGGACGCGGAGCGCGGGGAGACGGTGGACGTGTACGGCGACGCGGCGTACCGCGCGGTGTTCCGCGGTTTGTACGAGACGCTGCTGCCGAACCTGCGCTACCCGGCGTTCGCCGATTCGTACGTGACGACGGCGCCGGGCGCACAGTACGTGGAGCTGATGGCGGCGCGCTACGGACTGCCGGAATACCGGGCGCTGCTGGCGGAGGTGCACGGCGGCTCGTTCGACGAGGCGGGGGGCGAGTACGCGCTGTTCAACCGCGACCCGGACCTGGCGCTGCGGCCGGGGGACAGGGTGATGTTTGGGGACGTGTTTTTCCCGGAGCTGCGGCTGGGGTACCTGCGGGCGGGAGAGGACGGTCGCGCGGCGACGGCGATCCTGAGCGCGTCTCACTGGGGGGTGCACCACCACCGGGACAGCCTGAACCTGACGTTCTTCCAGCGCGGGCACGAGGTGCTGACCGATCTGGGCTACCTGTGGGACCGGCCGGACAAGGAGATGACGGTGCGCAGCGCGGCGCACAACCTGGTAGTGGTGGACGAGGCCGAGCAGCGGACGACCGAGCGCGGCGGGACGCGGTACGCGTTCGAGAGCGGGGAGCGCGTGAAGGTGGTGGAGTGCTCCTCGGAGGCGTACGCGCAGGCGCCGGTCTACCGGCGGCGGTGCGTGCTGGTCGACGATGGGGCGGCGGGGGCGTACCTGGTGGACGTGTTCTGGGTGCGCGGCGGGGCGACGCACGACTATCTGTTTCATGGCCCGGTGCCGGGCTACACGCCGGAAGGACTCTCGCTGGTGGCGTCCAGCGGGCCGGCGCCGTACGGCCTGGCGGACATGCGCCGCGGCCGGGTGGAGCGGGCCAGCGGAGCATGGCGGCTGACGTGGGCGCTAGAGGGGAAAGTGCACTTCGCGGCGTGGGCGGTGGCGGTGGACGAGGAGGAGGTGCTGGTGGGGAATGGGTGGGGAGAACGGGGCTGGGGGCACTTCAACACGCCGGACAAGAAGGTGTCCGTGCCGTACGTGGTGCGGCGGCGCACGGGGGACAATCTGGCGTCGACGTTCGTGAGCGTATTCGAGGCGTATGAGGGGGCGCCGCGGGTGCGCGGCGTGCGGCTGGCGGGCGGCGGTGCTGGGGCCGAATTGGAGGTCGAGCGCGCGGGTGGGGTGGATCGCTTCTCGCTGGAGCCCGGTGGTGCGCCGCTGTCGGTGGGGAGGCACGCATGACGCTGACGTATGACATCGCGATCGTGGGAGCGGGCTCGGCGGGGGCGATCCTGGCGGCGCGGCTCTCGAAGGACCCGACGCGGTCGGTGCTGCTGCTGGAGGCGGGGCCGGACTACCCGGACTTCGCGGCGCTGCCCGCGAAGCTGAAGTACGGCTACGTCACGGCGGCGGACATTACCCCGAGCGACCACGATTGGCGGTTCGTGGCGCGCGCGTCAGGGCTGGCGGGGCCGATGATCGTGCCGCGCGGCAAGGTGACGGGTGGGTCGAGCGCGGTGAACGGCGAGATCTTCCTGCGCGGG
>DASTZM010000458.1:0-3686 GCA_035764305.1 Chloroflexota bacterium
CGTCCAGTCGCATGTCGAGCGGCCCATCTGCCTGGAACGAGAACCCACGCTCCGCTCGATCAAGCTGCATCGAGGAAACGCCGAGGTCCATCAAGATCCCATCGGGAGGCGGGGTGTGCGTTTCGGCAATCACGTTATCCAGCTCCCGATAGTTCCGCTGTACCAGCCGAACGCGGTCGCCGAACCGCGCCAGGCGCGATGCAGCGAGGGCGAGGGCATCCCGGTCGGCGTCGATCCCAAGCAGGTGGCCCCCCGGCAGAGACGCCTCCAGGATCAGCTCGGCGTGGCCCCCCGCGCCGACGGTGCAATCGACGTACGTCCCCCCATCAGCCGGCTGTAGCGCTTGGAGCACTTCAGCCGGAAGCACGGAGCGGTGGGGATCGGCGTGCGACGACGCCACTATTGCGCGCTCATCGGCGCGAGTCAAGGGGTTGGAGAGAACGGTCTACGAGACGAGCAGGATGCGCTGGCAGCTGGCGCACTGGACCGGTGTCTCGGCGTGACGCGCCCGCTGTATCTCGGCGCTGGGCAGGTTGTCCTTGCAGCCCTCGCACCGCTGCTGAACCACCCGCGCGACGGGCAGCCCGTCCGGGACGCGCTGGCGCAGCCGGTCGTAGAGCTGCATCGCCTGCGCCGGTACAGTCGACGCCAGCGCGTCACGCTGCGCGCCGCGCCGGGTGAGCTGTTGCTGCACCTGGTCGCGTTCGGCCGCCTGCTTTTCTTTCCCGGTTGAGACCTCGGAAAGGACCCGCGCCACCGCGCCACGCACCCGCTCGACTTCAGCGCGCGCCTTCTCAGCCTGCTCCATGGCGGCCAGCGCCTGCTCCTCGGCCGCCCCGCGTCGAGCGCGATCCTTCTCGATGTCGGCCTGAAGCGCCTGCAGGTCGCGCGGGCTGCCCTTGCCGGAGTAGAGGCGCTGCTCGTGATCCTTAATACGCGTCTCGAGCGCGCTGAGCTCATACTCGCGGTCGCGTTGCGCCGCCTGCGTCTTGCGCAGCGCGTCCTCGGCCTGCTTGATCGCCAGGTCGCCGGCCTTGACCTTGAACTGGTCGCCGATCGCGGCGGTCAGCTGGTCGGCCTGCTGCGCGAGCTTGGCAATCTCGATGTCCAGGTGCTGGAGCTCGTACAGCTGCTGGACGACCGGCGCCACGCGCCGAGTATAGGGCCAGGTGTCGGCGTCAGATGCCCGACGTGATCGGATCGCCCAGACGGTGCACCTTGATTAGGTTCGTGTGGCCGGGCGTGCCGACGGGAACGCCAGCCGTGATCACCACCACATCGCCCAGCTTTGCCACGCCGGCGTCGATCACGGTGCGGGTCGCGGCGGCGAGCATCTCGTCGGTCGAGCGGATCGGTGGTGACGCGACCGGGTCGACGCCCCACGTGAGCGAGAGGCGGCGTCGGACACGCGCGTCGTGCGCCAGCGCGACGATGGGTACGTCGGGCCGGTACTTGGCGACGACGCGTGGGGTGAAGCCGGATGAGGTCGAGCAGACGATGGCGCACGCGCCCAGCTCGGCCGCGACCTCGCACGCCGCCTGCGCCACCGCCTCGGTGGCGTCGCGCGCGACGTCTATCTTGGCGCGCGGCGCCCCCAGCAGCGCCGGGTCGGTCTCGGCCGCCAGGGCGATCTTCGCCATCGCGCGCACCGCGTCAGCCGGGTACCGGCCGACCGCTGTCTCGGCGGAGAGCATCACCGCGTCCGTGAGCTGCGTCACGGCGACGTGCACGTCGGTCGCTTCCGCCCGTGTCGGACGGGGGTGGGTGACCATCGACTCGAGCATCTGCGTCGCGGTGATAGCGGGCTTGGCGGCGCGGTTGGCGGCGTGCAAGAGGGTCCGCTGCACCATCGGCACCTCCTCCAGCGGAATCTCGACGCCCAGGTCGCCTCGCGCCACCATGATCGCGTCGGCCGCCTCCAGAATTCCGTCGATCTCGGATAGCGCCTCGGGCCGCTCGATCTTGGCCACGATGGCCGCACCACCTGCGACCTGGCGCAGCGCCAGCACGTCCGCCGCGCGCCGCACGAAGGACAATGCAATGAAATCCACTTCGTTCGTGACGCCGAACGCGGCGTCCTCGCGGTCCTTCTCGGTGAGCGCGGCGGCGCTCAGCGCGGCTCCCGGGGCGTTGATGCCCTTGTGCGACGTGAGGACGCCGCCGCGCTCGACAGCACACTCGATGTCCTTGCCGTCGGTGCGCTCGACGCACAGCGCGATGTTCCCGTCGTCCAGGAACAGCCGGTTCCCCGGAGCCACCTCGCGCGGCAGCGGCTCATAGTCGACCGTCACAAGGCTGGCCCCAGACGCGTCGCGGCGGTTCGTGAGCGTGAAGCGCTCCCCTTCTCGGAGCACTACACCCGCCACCGGCAGCTCGCCGACACGGATCTTTGGCCCCTGGAGATCGAGCAGCACGCCAACGTTGCGCCCCAGCTCCCGCGCGATCTCTCGGACGGCCGTCAACCGGCGGAGATGGTCGGCGCGCGTGCCGTGTGACGCGTTGAGGCGAACAACATCGGCCCCCGCGGCGATCACCTCTCGAAGCACGCCCGGCCGATCCGTCGCCGGACCCAGCGTGGCGACGATGCGCGTGCGGCGCGCCGCCACTAGTCGAGCCACCCTTTCCGCCGCAAGACGTCGTCGCCGATCGAGCCGATGGCAACTTCGTCGGCTCGACCCGCCAGCTCGGCACGGTACTCCAACCGCGCCCGCTGGAAGTACTGCACCGGTCGCCCGCCCTCTTGCAGCTCCTCGGTGATCGGGAAGCCGAACGAGTCGAGCCCACCACGGTTCGTGAATGCGCGCAGGAACGCGTAGCTCGCGCTGTGCCCCGTCTCGACGAAGTAGCGCTGATCGGCGCTGCTCTCGAACGCGGGGACCGGCCCGGGACGAGCGGCGCCGAGGAGCTGCTCGCCGAGTAGCGATATCTGGACCTCGTACGGCGTGCCGCGGAACTCGGGGCGGTACTCCAACCGTGCGCGCTGAAAATACTGCGCCAGCACACCGTCTTCGGTCAGCTCCTCGGTGCGCGGCAGGCCAAACCGGTCGAGCGCGCCGCGCGCGCGGAAGAAGGCCAGAAACGTCTCCTTCACGTTGTGTCCCGTCTCGGGGAAGTACTGGCGGTTGTTCCCGGGCTCGGGCGAGGCCGCGAGCGTGGGGCGCAGTGGAAGCTGCTGCACGCCCTCGCCCGCCGCAGCGCCTAGAGTAGGCAGCGCCGACTGCGCCGTCGCGCCCCACCAAGCCAGCGCGCGCGCCGGGCGCGGCAGCCCTGGCAGCTCGACCCACGACGCGCCACCGTTGGTGGAGCGATACAGTGCCCCCCGCGCCGCAGCGACGTACAGCTCGCGCCTCCCCACCGGCTCGACCTCGATCGCCGCGAGGTCGGGACCAGCCGGCCCACCGCTGATCGCCGTCCACGTCGCCCCACCGTCAGTCGAGCGGAGCACGGCTCGCTCTTGCAGCGCGAAGCTGCTATCGCCTTCGCCGGCGAAGAGCGCTGCGAGCACACCGCCGGCCGGGACGCCCGCCGCCGGGCGCCACGTGCGGCCTGCGTCGGCCGAACGGTAGATCCCCGCGAAGCCGTTGGTCGCCATCAGGAGCTGCGACGAGTCGCGCGGATGCTGGGCAAACGCGATGGCGCCCGGCGTTACCCCGTAGCGGTCGCGCGCGAGACCTCCCGTCGCCGCT
>DASTZM010000459.1:0-9312 GCA_035764305.1 Chloroflexota bacterium
CCCTTCTGCCAGAACGCCTCCTGGTGGAAGTCCACCCCCAGCGGCTTCAACAGATTGTCCGGCGTATCCGACCCCCCCGACTCCAGCAGCCGGACGAACTTCGGCACGAACGCTTTCCCCTCTTCCTGATACATCCGGTACAGCGCCAGCACCAGCAGCTGCCCGAACACGTACGCGTAGCAGTAGAACCGCGCCTGGACGAAGTGCGAGATGTACGTCCACCCCCACTCATACCCAGATGTCATCTTCACCGCGCCGCCGTAGTACGGCCGGTTCGCGTCCAGCCACACCTCGCCCAGCTTCTCCGGCGTCAGCCGCGCGTTCGACCGCGCCTCGAACGCCCCCTGCTCGAACCGCGTCAACACGTTCTGCCTGAACACCGTCGCGAACGCGTCCTCGATCTTGCTCGCTACCAGCCCGAGGCGCGCCTCCTTGTCCGGCTCGCGCTCGGCCAGCCGGTCGAAGACCATCATCTCGCCAAACACGCTCGCCGTCTCCGCCAGCGGCAGCGTCGAGTGGTAGTTGAACAGTGACTGCTTGCGCGCCAGCATGCCGTGCAGGCCATGCCCCAGCTCATGCGCCACCGTCATCGCGTCGCGCGGGCTGCCGTTGTAGGAGCACAGCACGTACGGGTGCAGCTTCGGGCTGACCGACCAGCAGTACGCCCCTCCGCGCTTGCCCTGGCGCGGCTCGGCGTCGATCCAGCGCCGCTCGAAGAACTCCTCTGCCGCCTGCCGGAACGACGGATCCATCGCCTCGTACGACTCGAGCACCATCCGCTCGGCCTCGTGCCACGGGACCTTCGTGTCCGACTGCCGGAACGGCGCGTACTGGTCGTACAGCTCCAGTGACTCCAGCCCCAGCACCTTCGCCTTGACCGAGAAGTAGTCGTGCGCCAGCCCGTAGTTGGCCTCCACGACTCGCATCATCGTGTCGATCGCCGCGTCGTCCACCTCGTTCCCCAGGTGCCGGCTGCGCATCGGGTTGGGGTACGACCGCAGCCGGTCCATCGACTGGTGGTCCTGGATCAGCGTGTCGTAGACGAACGTCAGCAGCTGCGCCTGGCCGCCAAGCACCTTGTACATCGCCTCGTGCGCCGCGCGACGCACCGCGCGGTCCGGCTCGTACATCAGCGCGCGGATCTGCTCCAGCGTCAGGTTTTCGGTCTTCCCGTCACGCTCCAGCGGGACCGAGAGCGACGACACCGTCTCCGTGTGCAGGCGCTGCCAGGCCCTCTGGCCGGTCTGGTCCTTCTCGTTGACGATCTTCTCTTCCGGCTCCGACAGCTTGTGCGGTCGAAATACACGCTCGTGCTCCAGGTAATGCCGGTACGCGGAGAGCTGCGGATCGGCCGTCAGCCGCTTCACCACGTCCTCGCCCAGCTCGAGCCACTCGAGGTCGAAGAACAGTGTCAGGTTGCGCAGCTCGGTCGTGCGCTGCTCCACCTTCTGGAGCAGGTCCCTCGCCGTCGCATCGCGCGTGTCCGTGTCGTACAGCAGGTGCGCGTACGCGGCCACGCGCCCGGTCCGCTCGTGCAGGTCCTCGTACTCCTGGAGCCCCTTCAGGAGCAACGCCGCGTCGGGCCCGCCGTCTACCTTGATCTTCCCCCGGTACCGCTCCGCGAACGCCTCGGCGTCCTTCTTTGCCGCCTCTAGCGACTCCATGATTCGCGGGTCGTCGGCCCCCGCGAACAGGTCGGAGAGATCCCACGTCACCCCCGTCGCGGCTGCCTGGTCAGTTGTCGTCATCTCGTAGGTTTCGTCCGACCTCGACCTTACCAGCGCGCCGCGGATTGTTCCGAAATTGACGCTCCAGGAAGCAACACTAGTCTCTGCTTGACACCGCCGCGGCCCGCGTCCTCCGCGCGGCTCGAGCCGGCGCGCCTTGGAGCGGACGTGGGCCGTCTAGCGCCGCCGCTGCGGTCCGCTCGGCCGCCGCGCAGCCGCCGCTCTCCTGGCCCGCTCCTACCTGGACAAATGAAACAGGTAACGGTGCGCGGGCGCCCAATCTAACCTGGGCCATGGAACAAAACGGTTTCGCCTTCCCTGGAGGCCCGTCGCCCCGTGTTTCACGCCCTACCTGTGTTGTTCCATTTCCGCCGAGATCCCGCTAGGGAATCGCGATCGTGCACACCGCGCGCGTGTCTGCGTCGCAGTACCACAGCTCGCCCTTCCAGTAGGTCATGCCGTGCGGCGCCGGCCCCTCGACCGGTCCGGGTGTCAGCGCCAGTTCGCGCACGGGAACGCCGTCGAGCGTGTACGCCGTGATCGTGCGCTTCGTCGTCTCGGCCACCCACAGGTGCGTCCCGTCCCACCCCACGCCGTGCGGCCGGCTGCCGGGCGCCGGAAACTGCTTCAGCACGCGCCCCGTCTCCGGATCCAGCTGGTAGGTCGTCGCCGACGGCGGCACCGTCACCCACAGCTTCCCGTCGATCCACTCCAGGCCGTGCGCGCCGCTCTTCTCGCTCTTGCCCGGTGTGTCCAGCCGGCGTGTCACCTTCCCGTCGCGCGAGTAGCGGAACAGCTCGGTCGGCGGGTACGTCGACGCGATCCACACCGCGCCGTCCTTCCCCGGCTCGACCGTGATCCCGCTCGAGTGGTTCGTCTCGGTCGGAAAGGAATGCAGCGCCTTCCCGGTCTCCCAGTCCAGCAGCATGGCCATCAGCGGGTGGTCCTTCTGGTCGATCACCCACAGCCCCTCCTCGGTGGCCTGCAGACCGTTCGGCTGCGGGCACGGTGTGTACCAGCGCACTCTCGCGCTGACCTGCTGCGTCGGGATAGCGGCCGTCGTCATCGTGGCTTTCCTTCGGTTCCTGGGGCCAGCTTACAATGCCGGCCGTGCCCCCCCGTACCGAGTCGTTCGGCAGTGAGACGCTCCACGTGCTCGCCGACGGCAGCGGCGCCGAGGCACGCGTCGCCCCGGTGCTCGGCTTCAACTGCCTCGCCTTCCGCACGCCGGTCGGCGACCAGACCGCCCACCTCATCTCCTCTCCCGCCTCGCCCGACGTCTGGCGGCAGCGCCCCACGTTCACGGGCTTCCCCATCCTCTCGCCCTATCCGGGCCGGCACCAGGTTCCGTTCACCTGGCGCGGCAAGCACTACGCGATGGAACCGAACGACCGGCCCGGCGTCGCGATCCACGGCATCGTCGCCGGCGCACCGTGGGAGACGGTCGACGCGACCGCGACCTCGATCACAGGGCGGTTCGACTCGGAGCGAGTCCCAGACCGCGAGTCGCGTTGGCCGTGGCCGTTCATGCTCACCGCCACGTACACCGTCGAGCAGGGCGGGCTGCGCCTCGACCTCGCCCTCGAGAACCGCGCCGGCGAGCCCGTTCCGCACCTTCTCGGGCTGCACCCTTACTTCCCGATCCGCTTCACCGCCGCGAGCGGCGCCGCGCCGTCGACCATGCCGACTGCCGAGGAGCTCGCCGGTCCCGAGCCCGAGAAGGCACGCGAGACGTGCGAGGTCTTCGTGCTCGCCGACGAGCTGTGGGAGATGAAGGCCGGGCTCGGCACCGGGACCATCGAGCGGCTCGACGGCATCGCCGATCTGCGCGGCGGACGGACCGTGGCCGCGCTGGAACGCGAGATCCCGGCTCCGAGCGGTCCGGGACCGTTTGGCGACGACGCGGCCGTCAAGGGGCCTCGCCTCCCCGTCCTGCTATACGGCAAGCGCGCCGCGCTGCGGGGACCAGAAGCGGGCACCGACCCGGCCGAACCATTTGGCGTGATCAGCGGCATCCGCGACCGTGCCTCGGGGATAGAGGCGACACTTGAATCGTCCGCCGGCTTCGGCTCACTCGCCATCTTCTTCCCGCCCGGCCGGCCGTTCGTATCGCTCGAGCCGCGCTCGGCCGTGTCCGACGCGCTGACGCTGATGAACGACCCTCGGAGGCTGTCCACCGGGGTCCATCCGCTCGAAGCCGGTCAGACCTGGAAGAGCTGGGTCAGGCTCTACGCACGCCCGCTGCGCTCCACTACTTCATAGAGCAGCACGCCGGTCGCGACGGCGAGGTTCAGCGAGTCGACGCGCCCTACCATCGGCAGCCGGACGAGCACGTCACACGCCGCCCGCTGCTCGGCCGGCAGCCCCTCTCGCTCGCTGCCCATCAGCAGCACAAGCGGCGGGGAGTAGTCCGCCTCCCGGTACTGCACCGCGCCGTCACCCGCCGCGCCGATCAGCGTGGCGCCTTCGCGCCGGACCCACTCGATCAGCTCCGTCCAGCTCGCTCGCGCCACCTGCACCGTGAAGGCCGCGCCGGTACTGGCGCGCAGCGCCACCGGGTCGTACGGATCGGCTGATGCGCCGACCAGCGCCACGCCTCGCACACCGGTCGCGTCGCACGAGCGCAGGATGGTCCCCACGTTCCCCGGGTCCTGCGGCGTGGAGAGCGCGACCCACACGTCGCCCGGCTCGAGCCGCACGCCACGCAGCGCCGCCCAACGCTGCCGCCCGACCAGCGCCAGCCCCTGGGGTCCATCTTTGCGCGACAGCGCGCGAAAGACCGCCTTCGACACCTCGAGGACCCGGACGCGCCGCTGCGCCGCGCGCGCCACGAGCTGCCGTGCGAAGTCACTCTCCAGCAGCTCCGGAGCAGCGACTAGCCACTCGACCTCCGCCGCCGAGTCGAGCGCCTCCGCCACCGCGCGGATCCCCTCGACCACGAACAGGCCTGTCCGATCCCGCTCCTTGCGCGCGGCCAGCGCCCGGATCGCCTTGACCTGTGGGTTCGCCGTGCTGGTGATCCGCTCCGACGGGGCGCTACCCTGCGGCAGATGGCCGAGCTGCCCCCCGCGGCCCACGGCGGAATCGTAGACCAGCTGAGTCGCGGCAAGGACGACGTCGAGCTGTACGCGCGCACGTACACGACCATCCTCCGCTCGAGCGGCGAGGTTCGTCTGCGCGCCTTCGAGGCGGCGCACGTGCGCGTCGCCTCCAGTCTGCACGCCCTGGCCGGCGCCGATGCGCCCGACGCCGGCGCGTTTATCTACGCCATCCAGCGCCTGCCCGCCGCCGTGGCGGAGGTGGAGCGCGTTTTCCTGGGTCAAGAGGGGGAGCACTTCCGCGCGGTCCTCGGCGCCGAGGTCGGCGGCTGGCAGCGGCTCGAGGCGCCCGCGCGGCGCCGGCAGTGGCGCTGGGACGGCCGCGCGACGATGACCGTCCACGTCGCCTCGCAATCGGACCTGGACGACGTCATCCCGACGCTCGTCGCCTATCAGATCGAATGGAACAAGCTGCACACGCAGCTCGAGCGCCTGGCGATCGACGTCGAGCGCGCCGATGCGAGCGCCCTCGGCGTCCGCCTAGGCTACTCGGCCGACGACTGGGGACGCCTGAGCGCGATCTGGGGCACCGCGTTCCGCCCGATGCTGAATTTGATTGCCGCGCGCGAAAAAGACATGCGCCTCCGCCTCCTGGGTGGACACGACGTCGGGTACACGCGTCTCGTGCGCCGCTGGTGGCAGCCCATCGGCGAGGCGCTGGCGCAGCGCGGGCTGGAGGGCCGCCCGACGTACGTGCTCTCGTCCAACATGCATGGCGTCGTCAACCTGGTTTCGGGCTACGCCCCGCGCCGCGCCGCGATGCTGTGGGATTTCCTCGAGAGCTCGACCGAAGCCGAGAGCGTGGGAGAGATCGAGGAGCTGCGCGCGATGCGCGGACGCTCGAACGCCGAGAACCTGCTGTACTACGCCGCGCGCCTGTGGCACCGCCACCACCCCGAGGCGAGCGTCAAGGACGAGCGCCGCGCCGAGGAGGTCGAGCGCGGGATCGTGCAGATCGACGCCGCGGCCGGCTTCGACGTCGGCGCGCAGCTCGTCGAGCTGGCGCGCCTGCGCACCGAAGACTTCGACCCGCGCCTGCGTGAGCTGGCGCCGGTCGCGGCACGCTCCGACGCGGTCATCCTGAACATCGACTACCCGCTCGGCCTGGGCGCCTACCACGTCCTGCGCGAGGCGCTCGCCGAGGTCCCTTCGCTGCGCGGCGCGTACGCCATCGGCAAGGCTGCCACCCTCAACGGCGCCATCGGCGACGTGATGATCTCCAACGTCGTCTACGACGAGCACTCGCGCAACACGTACGCCTTCGACAACGCCTTCGCCTACGGCGACGTCGCGCCCTACCTCGAACGCGGATCGGCGCTCGACAACCAGAAGGCGGTTTCCGTGCGGGGCACCTTCCTGCAGAACCGCGCCTACCTCGAGTTCTTCTATCGCGAGCTCTACACGGTCGTCGAGATGGAGGCCGGCCCGCTGCTCTCGGCCGTATTCGAGGCGAGCCACGCCTCCCGCCATCCCGCCGGGGAGCACGTCCACTTCCGCCGCCTGCCGTTCGACTTCGGCGTCATCCACTACGCGTCGGACACGCCGTACACGCAGGCCCGCACGCTGGGCAGCCGCTCGCTCTCCTTCGAAGGGATCGACTCCACGTACGCCTCGACGGTCGCCGTCTTGCGCCGCATCCTGACGCTCGAAACGGAGCGCCTCGCCACGTCTCGCGCGGCCTGAAAGCGGCTAACTGAGCGCTTGCCGCTGCGTCTCGGCGACGTATCGCTTTAAGCGCTCGTGCGCCGAGCTCTCGCCGCGCCCAGAGGGTGGGTTGAATGCCATTCCCGCCAGCAGCCCGTTGGGCGACACCCACGTCACACGCCCCGTGCCCTGCCACTTGCCGCCGGAGCGCGGCAGATCGAACGCCATACGCAGCACCATGCCCGAGCGCACCGGCTCGGTGCACACCAGGCGCGCTCCGCCGACGCTTAGATCGACGATCGTCACCGGCAGCCAGCGCTCCTTCTCGCCTCTAGGCGCGTCCGGCGGCGGCACGACGTAGCTCTGGTCGACGCCGATCTGCACCGGCTTGCGGTGGCTCGCGCGCAGGCCGAGATACGCGTCTGCCTCGAGCAGGTTGATGTCGGGAATGACCTCCGGCTCGCTGCGCGTGCCGGTCACCCGGCGCAGCCAATCCAACACCATGGGTTGCCGCGCTAATTGTGCCCGCTTGCGGCCGTCTGCCTCAAAGAGGGGGCCAATGTGGCGGCCAGAACCGCCAGGAGCCCGAGCGCGAGGACGGGCAGCGCCGCGATTACCTGAAACGCCGCCGGCAATCCCCAGCGGTCGGCCACCGCCCCAATCACCGGTACGACGAACCCGCCCAGCCCGAACGCCATGCCGACGATCACTCCCGAGGCGAGGGCACGGCGTTCGTGCCACAGCTCCTGAGCCAGCACGACGGTGATCGAGAAGGTTCCGGTGATCAATGCACCGACCGCCCAGAGCGCCGCGGTGGCGGCCGCCGATTCAGGCGGGAGCCGCAAGAACGCCGCCAGCAGCAGCGGCACGGGCACCAGTGAGAGCGCCAGCACGCGCATCCGGCCCACTCGGTCCGCCAGGTACCCGCCCGCCACCGTGGCCACCGCCCCGACGAACAGCACACCCGCCAGCACGCGGCTGGCAACCCCCTCACCAGTCCCGGCGACGCGGACGTAGTACAGCGGCAAGAAGGCGATGAGCGACGACGACACCACCGATCGCACGGCGACGAACAGGACCAGCACGGCGACAGCGACCAGCCTGCGCCGGCGCGCCAAGGCGCGCACCGGATCGGGCGCCGGAGCGCGCCTCGCGTGCCCGGCGTCGCGCACATCCCGACGCTGGCGCGACGCCCACGCCGGCATCAGCCACCACAGTGCCCCCGCGAGGAGCGCTCCCGGCACAAACAGCAGTGCTGTGCCGCCCACGCCGAACGCCAGCACCGCCGCGGTGCCCAGCAGCGGCCCGGAGGCGACCCCCACGTTGCCTCCGACCAGGAACCACGACGTCGCCGCCGACTGACGGTCGCCGCTGTGCAGCCCTACGAGCTTGTACCCCTGCGGATGAAAGCCGGAGACGCCGAGGCCACCCAGTACGACGCAGCACAAGAACAGGGGGTATGTCGGCGCCAGCCCCGTCGCCGAGATCCCGAGCGCGGCCAGCAGGCACGCCGGCGCGATCCAGCGCGGGTTGCGCGCGCGGTCGGTGAGCAGCCCCACCGCAGGCTGCGCCACCGACGACGTTACGTCCGCGATGCTCCGGATCAACCCGGCCAGCGTGTAGCTCAGCCCGAAGCGCTCCTGCCAGAACGGCAGCAGCGCCGGGACGGCCGAGGCGTACGAGTCGACGACGACGTGAGCGACGGTCAGCAGCGCAAGTAAGCGAACGTTGGGTCGCAAGAACCGCCGAATCTACCTGCTACTCTCGCGACGGTATCCACGGCCGTCCGATGAGCGATCGCCCCGCGCGCGTTGGCCCACGGCCCGCGCCACCGCCCGAGCGGCTCGACACCTGGGTGGTCCTCGACCTGCTGGCAACCACGCGCCGCTGGCGCGTGAACGAGCCGTTCGTCGCAGGTCAGACCGACGGCCTGGCGCGAGCGCTCGTGGCGTGCCTCAACGCCGGCGACCCGGTTCCCCACTGGCTACGCACCGAGATCATCGCCTTCCTTCTGGAGGCGCTGTGGGAGCGGAGCGGCTCAACCGGGGATGAGCGGGCAGAGCTCGCTGCGCGCTGGGCGGACGGCGCGCGGCCCTAGGACTCGAGCAGCCGGTCGAGCAGGTCCAACGCGAGGTCGCCGATCGCCTCGACCGAGGCGCGTGCCTCGTCGGCGCGGCGCGCGCCGTCGCGCAGCAAGTCGGCGTGCTCCGCCTGCGTGGCGTCATCCACCGCCAGGCCGTAGGACTCGCCGAGGCGCCGCAGACAGAGCGTCGCAGTCTCCAGCCAGTACTGACGCACGATCAGCTCGCGCATCGCCGGCGGCAGGCTCTCCCCGGTCTTCGCCGCAGCCTGCTGCGCGCCGCTTACCGCCTGCCCGGCGAACGCCACAGCTGCGTTCAGTACCAGCTCCTCGGCGATCGCGGCGCGCGCCGCTTCAGATGGCTCCTCTGTTGCGCCGCCGCTCGGGTTTCGGGCGTCTGAGTCAGCCATGATTACGCCTCCCTGGTGGCGCGCGACGGTGGGACGGCGATCACGGCGCAGCTGACCGCACGCAGCACCGCCTCCGCCAGACTGCCGCCCAGCAGTCGGCCGAGCCACGTCTGCTTGTGGGCGCCAACGACGATCGCATCCGCGCCGATCTCCTGCGCCACTCGGACGATGGTCTCGACCACGGGCCCGCGCTCCAGACGCGTGCTGAGCCGCACGTCGTTTCCCTCGCCCAGCCTGGCGATATCTGCGAGGAGGCGTTCCCCTTCCTCGCGCAGCTGCTCGTTGAGCGTCTCGCGTACCAGCCCCGCCTCAGGATCGCCGATCACGCGCTCGTCGACCACGTTGAGCGCGGT
>DASTZM010000460.1:0-3304 GCA_035764305.1 Chloroflexota bacterium
TTGGAAGAGGCAGGCTGGCGCCTGACGCGCCGGAGGTGCGACGCGTTGCGCTTCGGCTACGCGGCGCACGGGCTGCTGAACATGGGGCTGTTCGTGGGGGGCGGGGCGGTGGCGGCGGTGGCGCGCCCGTGGGTGCGGCGCTGGTTTGAAGCGCTGCTCGATCGCCCGCTGGAGGAGCTGATGGAGCGGCTCGCCGCGCTCACGAGTTTCTGCCTGGACCTTGGGGATGAAGCCGGGAGGCTGGGGAGTCGACCGGGTCTGCTCTCATGACTTCCGCCGGTCTCTTGGTTCTCCAGATGGCGGGCTTCGCCGGGATGGGGAAGAGCACGCTCGCGCGGGCCATCGGCCGGGCCACCGGCGCGGTGGTCGTCGATCTGGACGTGCTCAAGTCGGCGGCGCTTGACGGCGGGGTCGACTGGCAGCGGTCGTCGCAGATTGCCTACGAGGGGCTCTACGCCACCACCGAGGATCTTGTACGGCAGGGCTTCAGCGTCATCATGGACTGCCCGTGTCGCTTCGAACGGATCGTGGAGGCGGGGATGGCGATCGCGGCGCGTCATGGAGCGGACTACGGCTACGTCGAGTGCCACCTGGCCGACCAGTATGAGCTGCGTCGCCGCTTGCGCTCGCGTACCCCGCTGCGCAGCCAGGGGCCCGACCTTGGTGTTCCACCGTCGGATGCGCCGCCGGATGCCTACGCGCCGTTCATCGACGCCGACGGCGACTTGCGCGTCCCACCAAGCTGCTACCCCACCACGCCATGGATCCGCGTTGATACGGGTAGGCCGACCGATGAGTGCCTGGCTGACGTGCTCAGCTACTTGACCCGCCTGCGCTCACCGGGCCGAGTCGCATCGCCGTGAGCGTTGCCTCGTGGACACCGTACGACCCGAGGGCTCCGATTATCGGCGGCTCTGTGTTGACGCCTCATCACCCTCGACGAGGGCGGCGAGTTTTGCGAGGGACATCCGCCAGCCGGTGTCGTTGTCGGCGGGTGAGAGGCCGGGGGGGAGGTTGTCGTGCGTGGCGAGGAGCTGCGTGCCGCCGTCCGGGCCGGGCGCGTCGGCGAGGGTCATGGTGATGGTCATCTCGCCCTGCATGGCGGGGTTGTCGGTCTCGAACTCGACCACCTGGACGACGCGCTCGTCGGGGACGAGCTCGACGAAGCGCCCGTGGTAGGTGTCGGTCTGCGCCGTCGTCTTGCCGGTGTCGGTGGGCGCGTCGTAGGTGAGCGAGATGCGGAAGGCGCCGCCTTCGCGCGCGTCGAAGGCGTGGACCTCGCTGGTCATGCCGTCGGGCACCATCCAGCGCCGCACGGCGTCGGGGTCGAGCAGCGCGCGGTAGACCGCCGAGCGGGGCGCCCTGACAGGTTGGGTCATGCGAGTCGCGGGCTGGTCACCGGGTCCCTGCTGCACGGGCATGTGGCATCGTAGCGCGATGCGTGCTCGCGACACCGCGACCCCTACCGCGACAGCGCGATGACTGACTCGCCCATCCGGCTGGTCCGTGCGGCGCCGGATCGTCTCTCTGCGGGCGTGCCGTACGCGTACGCAGCGGTGCTGCCGCTCCCGGCGGTGGCGCTCGCGTCGGGGTGAGGAGCGCGCTCAGCCGGCCCGCGGCGGCGCTGGCCGTCCTTCTGGTTGCCATGGCGGCGATGGCCGGGGTGGTCCGGGGGTGCGTGCTACGGCCCGCGGCGGCGCTGCCGGGCAGCCACTACAACGTCGGGGCGAACGCGGCGTGGCTGGGTATCGAGTGGGTGAACGAGGCGCACGGGGAGGTCGAGATCGCGGCGCTGGCGGCGCAGCTGCGCGCGCACCAGATCGCCGACGCGTACGTCTACGTCAGCTACCTGCGTCCTTCGGGGCAGTTTGGCGAGACGTTCGCCCACGCGCGGGCCTTCACGCGGGCGATGAACGCGGCGGGGCCGGAGATTCGGCTCCAGGCCTGGCGGGGGGTGCCGCTGCGGGTGGGTGGGGGCGCAATGGCGGGCGGTCCTGGGCACGCCGACCTGGGCGACGCGTCGACGCGCGGGACGATCGCGGCGTTCGCGGCGCGGGTGGTGCGCGACGCCGGGTTTGACGGGGTCCATCTGGATCCTGAGCCGGCGGCGGAGGGTGACCCGCACCTGCTCGCGCTGCTGGAGGAGGTGCGGGCAGCGGTGGGGCGGGATGCGTTCTTGTCGATCGCGACGCCGCGCATCCGTCCGCTGTTGTGGGAGGCCGGGATGCCGGCGGTGGGGCCGCTCTTCTGGAGCGGGGCGTACTACCGTGAGGTGGCGCGGCGCGTGGACCAGGTGGCGCTGATGACGTACGACAGCGCGCTGCCCGTGCCGTGGCTGTACCGGCAGTGGGGGCGCTTCCAGGTGATCGCGCTGAGCCGCGCGCTGGAGGGAGCGGGGGCCGACGTGCTGGTGGGCGTGCCCACGTCGCGCGAGCGGACGTTCACGCACGTGCCATCGGCGGAGTCCATGAGCAGCGGCCTGCTGGGGACGATCGACGGGCTGAACGACGCTGCCGCGCGGCCGCGGGCGATCACCGGCGTGGCGGTGTACCCGCACTGGGAGACGACGGAGGAGGACTGGCGCACGTACCGGCGTCTGTGGCTGGGCGCAGACTGAGCGGGCGCCGTAGGCGGCGCGGGCGACGCTCCTCCCCGACCGTTGACTCAGCGTGACGTTGAATGTGGGCGCTGCCGTCGCGGTGCTGGACGGCGGTCGCGTGCTCCTGACCAAGCGAGAGGATTTTGAGGTGTGGTGCCTCCCGGGCGGCGGGATCGAGCCCGACGAGTCTCCCGCGCAGGCGGCGGTGCGCGAGGTGCGCGAGGAAACCGGGCTCGAGGTCGAGCTGACGCACCTGGTGGGCACGCACACGAGGGCGTCGTGGCAGCCCGGCTTGATCTGCCTGCACATCTACGCCGCGCGCGCTACCGGTGGTGCCTTGCGCCCAGATCCGCACGAGGTACTGGAGGCGCGCTTCTTCGGCGCCGACGAGCTCCCGGCGGAGCTGTTCTGGCACCACGTGTTGCCCATACGCGCGGCGCTGGCGGGGGTGGCCGGGGCGGCGTGGCGCTATGCCGGGACGCCGCCCCGGCGGTTCGACTCGCGGGCTCAGCTGTACGCCGACCGAGATGGTTCTGGTCTCTCGCGCGCGGCGTTCTACGAGCGCTATCTGGGCGGTGCCGACCGGGCGCTGGAGGTGGTGGATGCGCCAGGCGTGAGCGGCATAAGCACCAGCGGATAGTCCCTACAAGGCGCTCGCGAACTACAGCGGCGGGACGACTGTGGTCCGGCCACTAGGGGTTGGTG
>DASTZM010000461.1:0-2570 GCA_035764305.1 Chloroflexota bacterium
GATAGCGAGCTGCTCGGTGGTGGTCATGTGGTGTGTCCGGTGGTCTGTCCCGTGGCGTGTTCCGACGCAACAGGCTACCTGAGAGCAGGGGCGCGGGCGTTTCATTAGAATGCGCGCGCGGTGGGCACGACGGATGGGCGCGCGGCGGAGGGCGGCGCGGTCGACGTAACGCCGATCGTGGAGGCGGGGCGGCGCGTGCGCGAGGCGGTTGGGACGGTGATGGTGGGGAAAGACCAGGCGGCGACGCTGCTGCTGGTGGCGCTGCTGTGCGAGGGGCACGTGCTGATCGAGGACGTGCCGGGCGTGGGGAAGACAATGCTCGCCAAGGCGCTGGCGCGGTCGCTCGACCTCTCGTTCCAGCGCATCCAGTTCACGCCCGACCTGCTGCCGTCGGACGTGACGGGGATCAACTACTTCAACCAGCAGTCGCAGCGCTTCGAGTTCCGGCCGGGACCGATCTTTGCCAACGTGGTGCTGGCGGACGAGATCAACCGAGCGACGCCGCGGACGCAGTCGGCGCTGCTGGAGGCGATGGAGGAGCGCCAGGTGACGGTCGACGGCGAGACCCGCGCGCTGCCAACGCCTTTCATCGTCCTGGCGACGCAGAACCCGGTGGAGCTGGAGGGGACGTTCCCGCTGCCCGAGGCGCAGCTCGACCGGTTCCTGTTCAAGCTGCCGGTCGGCTACCCGACGCGCGAGGAGGAGCGGCAGGTGGCGCGACGGTTCTACGACCGCAACCCACTCGAGGCGCTCGAGCCCGTGCTCTCGGCGGCGGACATATCACAGCTGGCGCGGCGCTGCCGGCGCGTGCACGTCAGCGAGGCGGTGGAGGAGTACCTGGTGGACGTGGTGCGCACGACTCGCTTGCAGATCGACGTGGCGCTGGGCGCGAGCCCGCGGGCGACGCTGGCGCTGTTCCGCGCGGCGCAGGCGATCGCGGCGCTGGACGGGCGGGCGTACGTGACACCGGACGACGTGAAGCACCTGGCGGGTCCGCTCCTGGGGCACCGCGTGGTAGTGGGGACGCGGGGGCAGGACGACGTGCGCACGGGGGCGCACGCGGTGGAGGAGACGCTGCTGCGCGTGGCGGTGCCGGCCGAACCGGTGGAGGACGGGAACGGACGACTGATGCCGCCCGTCGCGGGACCGGCGCCAGACAGCGAGCCGGTGCGCCCCGCGGTCGTACGCAGCCTGCGCTAGGCTCCCACCGGAGCGGCGGCATGTTCGGTCCGGGCGCGCTGGTGGCGCTGGGCGCGCTGCTAGCGCTGGGGATGGCGACGCACCAGGCGCCGCTGACGCTGCTCTCGACAGCGCTCCTGCTGGCATCGCTGCTGTCGCAGGTCTGGCGGCGCTACTGCCTGACGGGCGTGGAGTACCGGCGGCGACTCGGCAAGCGGCGCGCGGCGTTCGGCGAGACGATCGACATGGAGGTGGAGATCGTCAACCGCAAGCCGCTGCCGCTGACGTGGCTGCGCATCTTTGACGAGATGCCGGAGGGGGCGCGTCCCACCAAGGGAAGGGTGTACCTTTCCCACCTGGCGGGGCGGGTGGTGCTGGACAGCGTCGTGGCGCTGCGGCCATTCGAGCGCGTGCGGCGACGTCACCCCATCCCGTGCACGCGGCGGGGCGGGTTCGAGGTGGGGCCGGTGCGCCTCTCGAGCGGCGATCTGTTTGGGTTGGTGACGCGCGACGAGGAGCTGCCGCTGACCGACGCGTTTGTCGTGTGGCCGCGGATCGTGCCGCTGCGCGACCAGGCGCTACCGGCGCGGCAGCCGCTGGGGGAGCTGCGCACGCACAGCTGGCTGTTCGAGGACCCGGCGCGCATCGCCGGGGCGCGTGAGTACCGGCCGGGCGATCCGACGCGGCGCGTCCACTGGCCGGCGAGCGTGCGCGCGCAGCGCCTGCTGGCGAAGGTGTACGAGCCGACGACGAGCCGGCGGCTGGTGGTGCTGCTCAACCTGCATCCCGCCGAGCAGTGGACGTTCGAGGGGTACGACCCGGACGTGGTCGAGTTCACGATCATGGCCGCGGCGTCGGTGGTGTCGTGGGCGTGCGACGCCGGCTACCAGGTGGGGCTGATGGCCAACGGCATCCACCGCCGGGGCGATCTGGGGATCGAGGTCCGGCCGGCCGCAGGGGCGACCCAGCGCGTGCGGCTGCTCGACGCGCTGGGGATGCTCGACCAGCTGGCGGTGCATCCATTCGAGCGGACGGTGGCGGAGGCGGCGCCGCGCCTGAGGTACGGCACGACGGTGGTGGCGGTGAGCGGCGCGCTGGGGCGCGCTGGCGCGGAGCGTCTGTCCGAGCTGCCACGGCGCGGGCATCCGACGGCGCTGATTCACACCGGAGCGGGGCGTCCGGCGGTGCCGGGCGCGCTGCGAGGCGTCACGGTGCGCCGCGCCGGTCCGGCGCGGCAGTGGCGCGAGCTGCCCGAGATCCGGCTGAGCGCGGCGGGCGGGGCCGGCGCGGCGAACGGGGGGCGCGCGTGATGGCCATGGCACGGTCCGGCGCGCTCGCGCGGCTGCGGCGCGACCCGACGGCGGCGGCGCAGGCGGTCCTGGCGGTGGTCG
>DASTZM010000462.1:0-6514 GCA_035764305.1 Chloroflexota bacterium
CACCTACGGCGGCAACCCCGTGGCGTGCGCCGCCGGCGTCGCGGCGCTCGACCTGCTCGTCGAGGAGCGGCTGCCCGAGCGCGCCGCCGAGCGCGGCGCCGCGCTGCTTCACGGCCTGCACGCGCTGCGCGAGCGCTGGCCCGAGTACGTCGCCGGCGCGCGCGGTATCGGCCTGCTCGCCGCACTCGAGTTCGTCGGCGCCGATCCGGCCAGGAGCGGCGTCGGCCAGGCCACCAGCGATGCCTTCGGCATGCGCGTCGCGGCCGCGGCTCGGGCGCGCGGGCTGCTCTTCCGGCGCGGCGCGTTCATCTCGATCTTCGGGCCGCCGCTCATCGCCACGACCGACGAGATCGAATGGGTGCTCGACACCCTGCGCAGCGCCATCGGCGAGGTCGTGGATGAAGAAGCGCGCGGGCGGCGGAACGGGTCACAACCCGCCGCCAAGCCCCGTGCGGTAGTCACGTAGCGGTAGTCAGGTAACTGCACCGGTCTCGAGGGAGGGACCACCATGAGCACACAGCACGCTCGCGTCACGCGTCGCGGACACCTCACGGCCCTGGCGGCCACCCCGGCGTCGCTCGTCCTGGGCGCGTGCGGCGCCACCGGAGGCGGAACAGCCGGGAACAGCGCCAAGGCCGTTGGCGCACCGGCGAAGCTCGTCTGGCAGATCCGCGGCGGTCCCACCTACGAGGAGCTGGTGAAGACGATGCTCCCTGCCTTCAAGCAGGAGTACCCCAACGTCACCGTCGACTACGCCGCCAGCGGCGCCGGCAACAACGAGAAGACCCTCACCTTGATGGTCGCCGGGGAGGGCCCCGACGTGCTGCAGAGCTGGCCCCCCAACATCTGGGAGCTCTCCGCGCAGGGCCAGGTCCAGAACCTCAACGAATACGTGCGCGACCTCAAGAAGCCCGACCTGGACGACTTCGTCAAGTACCAGTGGGAGACCGTTCAGATCCCCACCACCACCTTCCGCTACGGCCTGCCCACCTACGTCGACATGGACGTGCTCTTCTACAACAAGGCGCTTTTCCGTCAGCGCGGCGCCAAGGAGCCCACCGTCGACTGGGGGCGCGAAGAGTACGCCGCCGCCCTCAAGCAGCTCACCTTCGCCGACTCCAACGGCGCCAGGGTGTACGGCGGTCACAAGCCCGCCAACGGCTTCATCCGTGGCCAGAACCTCGTCACCATGTTCGGCGGGCACTTCGTCGATCCCAAGGACCTCACCAAGTCCCAGCTCGATCAGCCCGCGGCCCAGCAGGGCCTCGAGTGGGCCCGCGCCCGTCTGTTCGACGATCAGAGCTGGGCGCCGCTCGACGCCACGAAGCACGACTGGCAGCCCACCGGCGGTCGCAACGGCTTCTTCCAGGGGCGCGTCGCCATGTTCGAAGAAGGCATGGGGCAGCTCCAGCAGATCGCGACCGGCATGCAGCCCGAGTGGGACATCCAGCATGTGCCGAAGGGTCCCGTCAAGCGCACCGCGCTCGGCGACACCGACGCGTGGGCCATGTGGAAGAACAGCAAGGCCAAGGACGCCGCCTGGGCCCTCTTGAAGTTCGTCACCAGCAAGCCCTGGTACGAGAAGCAGGCCGAGATCGAGCTGCTCATCCCGTCGCGCAAGTCTGCTCTCGACCACTGGGTCAAGGTGGTGCGCCAGCGCTTCCCCGTGCTTGAGAAGGTCAACCTGAAGGTCGTCACCGACGCGCTGACCACCATGAGCTACCTCACACCCACCGAGAATTTCCTCTGCCAGACCGAGGCCGGCAAGGTGATCACACCCGCGCTCAATCAGGTCATGCGCGACGGCACCGCCAAGCCGGTCATCTTCCGGGACATCAAGGCGCAGATCGAGAGCGCCGCGGCCAGCTGCGGCGCATCGTTCAAGTGAGCCTCGCCGTCGGACCGGCCGGCGAACGGTCCGACGCCGTCGCCGACGCATCGCCGCCGGCCGCCGAGCCGCGGAAGCGCCAGCTGCGCATGCTCCGCCCCCACCTCGACGATCTGCCGGCGCTGGCCATCCCGGACGGCTACGGGCTGCGCACCTTCCGGCCCGGCGACGAGCGCGCCTGGGCCAGCATCATGGAGGCCAGCAGCGGGATCGGCCGCGAGTGGACCGTCGAGAAGGTGCGCGAGCGCATGATCGAGCGCGAGCAGTTCGAGCCGGAAGGACTGTTCTTCGTCACCTGCGACGACCAGTCCGACCGGCCCGTCGCGTCGGCCACCGCCTGGCGCAAGGACGCCGCCGAGCAGGTGATGGGCAACGTGCACATGGTCTGCGCCCTCGACGACCACCGCGGCAAGGGGCTCGGCCGCCTCGCCTCCCTCGCCGTGCTGCACTACCTCCGCCGCCGTGGCTTCCGCGCGGCCGACCTTTCCACCGACGACTGGCGCGTGCCGGCGATCCGCACGTACCTCGGTCTGGGTTTCGTGCCCGTCTACCTGACCGACGCCGAGCGCGTTGACGACCACGAAGCGCGCTGGAGCGCCATCTTCACGCAGCTGCTCACCCCCGCCCCCGCCGCGAGTGGGCAGAAACCCAACCCGGGAGCCTCGCGCTGACCACTCCTTCGCTCCACGCCGGCGTCGCCCGCGCCGACATCACCCCGCCCGTCGGCATTACCCCCGTCATCTGGGGCGCGCAGCTCCACACCCGCGCCGAGGGCGTCGACATGCCCCTCTACGCTACCGTCCTCGCCCTGCGCGACGCCGCAGCCGACATCACCGCAATCGTCGTCGACCTCGACCTGCTCCTGCTGCCGTTCTCGCTCGCCGCCGACCTGCGCCGCGCCGTGAGCGACCTCACCGGCGTGCCGGTGACTCACGTCCGCGTCTCCGCCACCCACGGCCACTCCGGTCCCTCGCTCGCCCCCACCTGGGTCGCCGAGGGAGGCGAGTTCATCGCCCCCTACGTCGCGTCGCTGCCCGGGTTGGTTGCCGGTGCCGCCTGGGCGGCGCTGCGCGCCGCCCGGCCCGCACGCCTCGCCCACGGCGCCGGCCGTTGCGCCCTCGCCGTCAACCGGCGGCAGCGCGCGCTCGACGGCCGCGTCGTCGTCGGCCGCGACCCCAACGGCTTCGTCGACCACACCGTGCGCGTCTTGCGCTTCGACGACCTCGACGAGCGCCCGCTCGCCGCGCTCGTCCACTACGCCTGCCACCCCATCCTCATGGCGTGGGAGAACCGGCTGATCACTCCCGACTACCCCGGCGCCGTGCGCCACACCGTCGAGCAGGTCACCGGCGCGCCGTGCCTCTTCCTCCAGGGCTGTGCCGGTGATGTGGCGCCCGTCGACGTCTTCACCGTCGGGCACACCGGCGACGCGCGCTTCTACCGGCGCGCCGGCGCCATGCTCGGCGCCGAAGCCTCCCGCGTCTTCCTGGAGCTCGAGCGCGCCCACCGCCGCCCTGTCTTCTCCCGCGTGCTCGAATCGGGCGCGCCGCTCGGAACCTTCGCTCCCGGCCCCATCGAGGAGCCCGACGGCGCCGTACGTGTCGTCTCATCGCACGTCACACTGCCCGTGCGGCCGCTGCCACCCCCGGACGAGGCCGCAGCGATCGCGGCCGACGCGCGCGCCGAGCTCGATCGCCTCCGCGCCCAGCACGGCTCCGATCACGCCGAGCCCGTCCACCTCGCCAACGTGCGCGCCAAGCACACCGCCATGCGCGCCGGCCATGCCCAGCTGACCGGCGGTCGGTCGGAGCTGGACGTCGAGCTGCACGGCATCCGCGTCGGCGGCGCCGCCTTCGTCGCCGCACCCGTGGAAGTCTTCGGCCAGCTCGGCGCCGCGGTGGCCGAAGCGTCGCCCTTCGCCTGGACCGCCGTCTCGGGCTACACCAACGGCGCCGCCGGCTACCTTCCCACCGACGCCGCCTTCGACGAGGGCGGCTACGAGATCGAGACCGCCAGCCCGTTCGCCCGCGGCGCCGGGCCAGCGTTCGTACGCGCCGCCGCCGGGCTCCTCCAGCAGCTGGCCCTGTAAGATCGCGCCCCAATGATTCGCTCGGTCGAGCACATGGCCATCGCCGCCCAGGACACCGCCGGCCTCGCCCGCTGGTACATCCAGAACCTCGGCTTCCAGGTCGTCGTCGATGGCGGCGAAGGTGGCATCTGGTTCGTCGGCCCGCCGGAGGGCCAGGCGCTCGTCGAGATCGTCCCTGCCACGGACGCCCAGCGCGTCTCGCGCCATCAGAACGATCCCGGCTGGAGCCACCTCGCTTTCACCGTCACCGACTTCGACACCCTCGTCGCGTCGCTCAAGCAGAAGGGTGTTCAGTTCACCGGCAGCGACGCCCAGATGGGCAAGCCCGGCGAGCGCCGCCTCGCCTTCTTCCTCGACGGCGAAGGCAACGTCCTCCAGCTCATCCAGCGCCCCACCCCCCTCCGGTAACCGCAGGGGGTCCGGGGCTGCGCCCCGGCGCGAGGTTCGGAGGGCGGAGCCCTCCGTTGAGCCCCCGAAGGGGGCAAGAATGAGCTAGGGGGTCCGGGGGAGCGCAGCGTCCCCCGGTCAGCTACAACACTCGCGTGCGCATCGTCGACGTCCGCGAGATGACCGCGCCCATGCGCGGCGACATCCGCAACGCCTACATCGACTTCACCAGGATGACCGCCTCGGTCGTCGCCGTCGTCACCGACGCCGTCGCGCCAGGCACCTACAAGCCGATCATCGGCTACGGCTTTAACTCCAACGGCCGCTACGCCGCCGGCGGCCTCCTGCGCGACCGCTTCATCCCGCGCATCATGGAAGCCACCGAGGCCGACCCGTCATCCCTCCTCACCGACGACGGCGCCAACCTCGATCCCCACCGCATCTGGCGAACTATGATGACCAACGAGAAGCCCGGTGGCCACGGCGAGCGCTCGGTCGCCGTGGGGACCGTCGACATGGCCGTCTGGGACGCCGTCGCCAAGATCGAAGGCAAGCCACTCTGGCGGCTCCTCGCCGACCGCTACCGCGGTGGGACCGCCGATGACCGCGTCTGGGTCTACGCCGCCGGCGGCTACTACTCTCCCGGCAAAGACGACACCGCCCTCCAGGACGAGATGCGCCGCTACCTCGACATGGGCTACGCCACCGTCAAGATGAAGATCGGCGGCGCGCCGCTCGCCGAGGACGTCCGCCGTATCGAGTCAGTACTCAAGATCGTTGGGACCGGCGACCGCCTCGCGGTCGACGCCAACGGCCGCTTCGACCTTCCCACCGCCCTCGCCTACGGCGACGCGCTCGCGCCCTACGGCCTGCGCTGGTACGAAGAGGCCGGCGACCCGCTCGACTACGCCCTCCAGGCCGTCCTGGGCGAGCGCTACGCCCCACCGCTCGCCACCGGCGAGAACCTCTTCTCCGTCCACGACGCGCGCAACCTGATCCGTTACGGCGGTATGCGCCCCGACCGCGACGTCCTCCAGTTCGACCCCGTGCTCGGCTACGGCCTGGTCGAGTACCTCCGCATCCTGGAGATGCTCGACCAGCACGGCTGGTCCCGCTGGCGCTGCGTCCCCCACGGCGGCCACCAGTTTGCGCTCAACATCGCCGCCGGCCTCGGCCTGGGCGGCAACGAGAGCTACCCCGGCATCTTCCAGCCCTTCGGCGGCTTCGCCGACCACATCCCGGTGCGAGACGGCTACGTCCGCCCCCACGACACCCCCGGCATCGGCTTCGAGCACAAGTCCGAGCTCTTCACCCTCATGCGCCAGCTCGCCGAGTAACACCTACTCCGGCGCCGAGCCCCAGTCTTCCCACTTCAGGTCCGGCACGCGCGAGAACTCTGCCGCGTTGGCTGTGACGAGCGTCAGGCCACGCCGCCGCGCCTGTCCCGCGATGAGCGTGTCGTAGGCGCCGATGGCCATGCCCCGCGCCTCAAGGTCGGCGCGGATCCCACTCGCCTCTCGGGCGTCTTCCGGTTCGAACGAGAGCACCTCGATTGGACTAGCGAGGAACTCTTCGAGGCGCGCCGTGTTCGTCTCGCGCTGTGTGCTCTTGGCAACGCCGTACCACAGCTCAAACAAGACGACACTTGATACGGCAATGGCGTCACCGCCGGCGACAGCCGCTTCGTATCGCTTCCGCACGCCGACTGAGCGGCGTCTCAGGAGGGCGATACACGCGTTGCTGTCGAGCAGGTAGCTCAATCGAAGTCGATGTGGTCGCCAGCAGGCATCGGCGGCTGCTCGCGGCCATCGGGCATGAACTCCCCGGCTTCGCGCTCGAATCGGTCGAGCCTTTCGAACCAGGCGCGCGCGTCAAACTCCACGGGTTCCAGGAGAACGCCCCGCCCGACGCGGCGCACCCGGACCCGGTCACCGGCGAACCGGAACTCGCGCGGGAGGCGCACCGCCTGGCTGCGGCCGTTCATGAACAGCTTGGCGATCTTCGTGTCCGACATGGACTTCCTGTCGCGAGTATAGACCATCGGTATAGACCCCGTGCGCGGCAACGGTGCTCGGGTGAGCCATCCGCCACAGCCAGGTCTACCCCGAGCTCGCCATCTAGGCCGCGCTCATGCGGGGGGTCGGGTATGA
>DASTZM010000463.1:0-2084 GCA_035764305.1 Chloroflexota bacterium
CCGCGGCGCCGCCGGCGACCCCGCGCGCGCGCCGCCGGCGCGCCGGGCACGGCCGGCGCAGCGACGAGGAGGGACCCGTAGCGAACCCGTTGCCCCGCGACGGCCGCCGGCGCGCCTGCAGTCACGGCCGGTGATTCAGTCGCCAACGACCACTCCCACCCCTACGGGCGTGGCGGATGGCGCCGCGCGGTAGTACGCGCCGCCCGCGCACGCCAGGCACAGCACTCCGCCAGTCGGCCGCGCCACCTCCCGCGAGTCGTTGACGCGCTCGCCGCAGGCGGCGCAGAACACGCGCCGCCGCGGGCGCCCCGGCCGGTCGGCCGTCGGGACCGGCACGACGACGCGCTCGACGGTGAACAGCTCGTCGTCGGGCATCACCGCGTACGCCTCCAGTTGCGCCTCCTCGGGCGAAGGTGCGCCCGGCGCGTACCGGGCGGCGGCCTCCCGCGAGTCCTCCCGCGCCGCGATGCGCACGCCCGGGGCCTCGCCGCACGCCTCCAGCGCGGCGCCGTCCACGAACGTCGCCGCCATCTTGCCAAAGTCGACGAACTTGAGCGTGCGCCGCCCGAGCCGGCAGCCGGTCACGGTCGAGATCGCGTCGGTGGCGCAGCGGTCGATCTCCACGTACACCAGCAGCCGCCTGCGTTGCTCGCGCAGGTCAGGGTCCAGCCCCACCAGGCGGCAGCCCAGCGCGGCCAGCCGCACGCCCAGCACCTGCCCGGCGCAGCGGTGGCCGGCCTGGGCCGCCGCCGCGTCGAGCAGTTGCGGAAACGGGCGCATCGCGCCCTACGCCCGCGCCAGCTTGACGCGCGTGTCGTAGAACACCGCGCTCCCGCCCACCAGGTCGGCCAGCGTCGTGTTCTTGAGCACGGGGTCGACGCGCATCGCGGCGTTGCCGTGGAGGCCCGTCCCGCGCCGCGCTTCGCCCTTGACGACCTTGCCGTCGACCGTGACGTCGTTCGAGCCGTAGGCCCAGTGGCCGTGGCCGAGCGAGAACGAGATCACACCCGGCCGCATCCCCTCCAGCACCTTCACCTTGCCGACCATCGGGACCTTCGTGCCGTTCTTCAGGTCCCACTCGCCCGTCGCGTTTGTGGCCGAAAGGATGCGGGCGCGCTCGCCGTCGCGGAACCCGAGGCGCGTGGCGTCGACGCTGTTCATCTGGATGAAGTTCTCCGGCAGCAGCGCTTTCAGCCAGTAATTGCCCGACGTGCGCGACTTCGTGTGATAGATCTCACGGTGCGTGATCAGGTTGAGGTCAAACCCCGCCGGTACGTCCTCCACCGGCCGCCCCAGCGCGTCGAGCGAGTTGGGGATGTACGTGGCCACGCCGGGCAGCGGCTTGCCGGTCATCGAGTTGATCGTCTTGGCCGTCTTCTCCATGTACAGGTTGATCAGCGTCCCGTACTTGTTCTTGAGCAGCGTCCCGTCGTAGCCGGCCTCGTGGTTGTCGAACCGCCCGCCGCGGTTGAGGACGTAGACCACCTTGCGCCACCAGTCGGGCCCCACCAGCCTCTCCCAGTACGCCGCGTCGAACACGTTCTTGGGCAGGTGCCGGCGGCCGTCGAGGAACAGCTTGAGGTCGGCGTCGTCGACGTCGGGCACGATCTCCTTGCCGGCGGTGTCGTCGCCGAAGGCGAGGTTGGCGACCATGGGCAGGTAGTAGTCTTCGGCCCGCGTCAGGTCGCGGCCGGGCGCGATCCCGTCCTTCCCGAACCCCGGCAGGCCCAGCTTCTCAGCGAAGCCCAGCAGCATGCTCTCCAGCGAGAGCGGCTGGTCCACGCCGTACACCTTGACCGTCTCGGTCAGCGGCGAGATCACCGGCTGGCGCACGGGCTGCACCTTCCAGACGATGCTGGGGTGCGACCCGCCGAACTCCCACCGCTCCAGATAGGAGAGGTCGGGGAAGATGTAGTCGGCGTACATGGTCGTCTCGCCGATAACGATGTCGCTCGCGATGAACAGCGGCAGCCTATTCACGTCCCGCAGGACGGCGATGTTCTGGTCGCCCGCGGGGAGCGCGTACACCGGCGAGCCCATGTAGAGGATCAGCGCCTTGGCGGCGTAGGGATACGCGTCGCCGA
>DASTZM010000464.1:0-6407 GCA_035764305.1 Chloroflexota bacterium
GGCGGTGTCAGTCATAGTGCACGCGCCGTCCCAGGTAGCGGAAGTTCACGATGGTCAGTGCCACGATGAACAGCGCCAAGATAAAGGCCATAGCCGAGCCGTAGCCGACTCGCGTCTGCTCATAGAAGGTACGGAACACGAGCATGGTGACGGTGCGCGTGCCGGAGCCGCCCCGGGTCATGACGTAGAGCTGGTTGAAGGCCTGCATCGCCCCAATGACGCCGACGACGATGAGGAAGAAGGTAGTCGGCGAGAGCAGCGGGAGGGTGATCCGGAAGAAGACCTGGCGCTCGTTGGCGCCGTCGATCCGCGCTGCCTCGTACAGCTCCTTGGAGATGTTGCCCAGGCCCGCGAGGTAGATGACGACGTAGAAGCCGATGTAGCTCCAGACAGACATCGCGGCGACGGAGACGAGCGCGAGGCTAGGTCCCCCGATCCACTCGGGGAGCCCGGCGCCGGCGGGACCGAGCGCGAGCTTGAAGATGCCGGTCGATTCGTTGAGCCAGAGACTGCGGGGCAGCCCGATCATCTCGAACACGCCGTTGAGAAGGCCGTTCTGCTGGTTGTACATCCAACGCCAGACGACAGCGGCGGCGGTGGAGCTGGTGATGTGGGGCAGGAAATAGGCAGTACGGTAGGCACCTCGCCCGCGAATGGGCTGGAACAGCAGGTAGGCGATGACGAGCCCGATCGCCATCTCCGCCGGGATGACGAGGATGACGTACCAAACGGTAGTGCCGAGGCTGGACCAGAACGCCTCGTCCACGAGCACGCGCTGGTAGTTCTCCAGGCCGACGAAGCGCTCCTGGATGAGACCCCACCGGAAGAGGCTGATGTAGAAGCCGAAGATGGCCGGGAAAAAGTGGAACAGGGTGAGCAGGACCAGCGCCGGCGCGAGGTACAGGTAGGCGATCCCGGTCTGGCGCCAGTAGCGGCGCCGCGCCGCATCGCTTAGACCAGCGGCTGCGGGGGCGAGGCGGGGCCACGCAAGGGCGCTCATGCCGGTGATCGGTGCTTGTCTCTTGCCCTGTGGGCCGATTCTATCAGCGTCTTTTCGAGCGGCCGCGGCGGCCGCAGAGACGCAGTTCGCGGCTAGAATCGTCAAGGTGATGGCCGCGGTCGCCGAGGAGGCCCAGGCGCCGAGCACGCCCGCACACGGGTCACCGGCGGCCCGCCGCGACACGATTCTGGTACTCGACTTCGGCGCGCAGTATTCGCGCCTGATCGCCCGGCGCGTGCGCGAGTGCCGCGTGTACTGCGAGGTCCTGCCGTGGGACGCGCCGGCGGCGCAGATTCGCGCGCTGGAGCCGAAGGGGATCATCCTCTCGGGTGGCCCCGCCAGCGTGTACGAGCCGGGCGCGCCGACGCTGCCCGAGGTGGTGCTGGAGCTGGGTGTGCCGGTGCTGGGGATCTGCTACGGCATGCAGCTGCTGGCGCACCGTCTGGGCGGCACGGTTGCGCCGGGCGACCGGCGGGAGTTTGGGCACGCCGTGCTCAGGGTCGGTGACTCGGGGCACCCGCTGTTCAGCGGGCTGCCGGCGACGCCGTCGGTGTGGATGAGCCACGGCGACAAGGTGGAGTCGCTACCGCCTGGTTTCACCGGCCTGGCGAGCACGACGACGTGCAAGTTCGCGGCGATGGCGACCGACTCGGGCGACGGACGGCGCATCGCGGGCGTGCAGTTCCATCCCGAGGTAGCGCACACACCGCAGGGGCTGGACCTGCTGCAGAACTTCTGCTACGCGCTGTGCGGGTGCGAGCCGACGTGGACGCCGGGCTCCTTCGTGGCTGAGGCGGTGGGGGGAATCCGGGCACAGGTCGGCAGCGGTCGGGTGCTGTGCGGCGTGTCGGGCGGGGTCGACTCATCGGTGGCGGCGGCGCTGATCCACCGCGCGGTGGGCGATCAACTGACGTGCGTCTTCGTCGACCACGGGCTCCTGCGCAAGAACGAAGGCGCCACCGTCGTCCGGACGTTCCGCGAGCACCTGGGCTTCAAGCTCTCGCACGTCGACGCGAGCGAGGACTTCCTGGAGTACCTCTCGTGCGTGACCGACCCGGAGATGAAGCGCACGACGATTGGCGAGCGCTTCATCCGGACATTCGAGCGCGAAGCGCGGCGGCTGGCCGAGCAGGAGGGGGAGTTCGCGTTCCTGGCACAGGGGACGCTGTATCCGGACGTGATCGAGAGCGCGACGCCGGGCACCCACGAGGGCAAGGCGGCCAAGATCAAGACGCACCACAACGTGGGCGGACTGCCGAAGGACCTGGGGTTCAAGCTGATCGAGCCGCTGCGCTATTTGTTCAAGGACGAGGCGCGCGCAGTGGGAACCGAGCTGGGACTGCCCGACGAGATCGTGTGGCGTGACCCATTCCCGGGGCCAGGCTTGGCGGTGCGCGTGCTGGGCGAGGTGACGGACGAAAAGCTGTCAGTGCTGCGCGAGGCGGACGCGATCTTCGTGGAGGAGGTCAAGGCGGCGGGGCTCTATCGCTCGCTTGGGCAGGTGTTCGCGGTGCTGACCGACTCGCGGAGCACGGGCGTGATGGGGGACTACCGGACCTACGGGCACGTGGTGGCGCTGCGCGCGATCACGACGGACGACTTCATGACCGGCGACTGGGCGCGGCTGCCGTACGACGTCCTGGGGCGCGCCGCGACGCGCATCGTCAACGAGGTGCAGGGCGTGAACCGCGTGGTCTACGACATTACCTCCAAGCCTCCCGCCACGATCGAGTGGGAATAGGACGGGGCCGCTGATGCGGGTCATGGTGGTGGGAAGCGGGGCCCGCGAACACGCGCTTGCCTGGGCATGTGCGCGATCGCGACGAGTGTCCGAGGTGGTCGTGGCGCCGGGGAACGGGGGGACCGGGCCGAACGTGGCGCTCGACCCGCTCGATGGCGGCGCGGTGGCGCGTGCGGCAAAGGATATGCGCTGCGACCTGGTGATCGTCGGGTCGGACGACCCGCTCGCAGCGGGAGTGGTCGACGCACTGGAGGCGGCTGACGTGCCGGCCTTCGGTCCAACGCAGGCGGCGGCGCAGATCGAGGCGTCGAAGGCATGGTCGAAGGATTTCATGCGCCGGCATGGGATCCCCACCGCGCCGCACGAGACGTTCGACGACGCGCGGGCCGCGCACGCGCACCTGGAGACGCAGCCCCAGCGGATCGTGGTCAAGGCGGACGGGCTGGCGCGGGGTAAAGGCGTGATCGTGTGCGACACGCGGGAGGAGGCGCACCGCGCGGTCGAGGAGATCATGGAGCGCCGCGTGTTCGGCGCATCGGGCGATAGGGTGGTGGTCGAGCAGCGGATAACGGGGGAAGAGGCGTCGGTCTTCGCGCTGTGCGACGGCGAGACGGCGCTGCCCTTTGAGGCGGCGCGCGACTACAAGCGCGCCTACGACGGCGACCGCGGGCCGAATACGGGCGGCATGGGCGCCTACTCGCCGACACGCCTGGTGCCGCCGGTCATGATGGACGACGTGATGGCGCGTGTCGTGCGGCCGGCGGTGCGCGGGCTGGCCAAGGAAGGGCGGCCGTTCACCGGTTTTCTCTATGCGGGGCTGATGTTCGCCGAGGATGGACCCCAGGTGATCGAGTTCAACGCGCGCATGGGCGATCCCGAGTGCCAGGTGATCCTTCCACGGCTGCGGAGCGACCTGATCGAAGCGGTCGAGGCAGCGGTCCACCGGCGCCTGGCCAATGTCCGACTGGAGTGGGACGACAGCTCGGCGTGCGGCGTCTGCCTTGCGTCGGAGGGTTATCCCGACAGCGTGCGAGACGGCTTCCGTCTCCGCGGGCTGGACGACGTGCGTGCGCTGGTGTTCCATGCGGGGACCGAACGGCGCGACGGGAAGGTGTTCACGAAGGGCGGTCGCGTCGTCACCGTCGTCGGGCGGGGCGAAACGCTCGGGGTGGCGCGCGACGTGGCGTACCACGAGGCGCAGCGGATCGAGTTCGAGGGCAAGCAGCTACGCAGTGACATCGGGGCGCGTGAGCTCGTCCCGGTGGCTGCATAGGACAAGGAGGTACGAGTGGCAACGGAGACGGCTTCGCCGGGAGTAAGAGAGACCAATCTGCCGGGGCTGTTGCGCTTCGCGCGCGGCAAAGTGCGCGACATCTATGCCGTCGGCGATGACCAGCTACTGATCGTCAGCACCGACCGTGTTTCGGCGTTCGACGTCGTGATGCCCAACCCGGTCCCGGACCGTGGCAAGGTTCTGACGCAGCTCTCGACGTTCTGGTTCCGACAGACGACGCATATCGTGCCCAACCACCTGATTTCCGACCGAGTGGAGGACTTCCCGGATTCGGTCCGGGGCGCAGCGGACCAGGTGGAGGGACGGTCGATGCTGGTGCGGCGGGGTAAGCGCGTCGACATAGAGTGTGTGGCGCGGGGCTACATCTCGGGCTCGGCGTGGAGCGAATACAAGCAGCAGGGCACGGCGTGCGGCATTAAGCTGCCGAGTGGTCTCGTCGAGAGCCAGCAGCTCCCCGAGCCAATCTTCACGCCGGCGACGAAGGCCGACCAGGGGCACGACGAGAACATCAGCTTCGAACGCCTGGTCGCGCTCGTGGGCGAGCCGCTGGCGAGGAAGCTGCGCGACGTGACCCTGGCCGTCTACTCCTACGCCGCGAAGGTGGCGCGCGAGAAGGGAATCATCATCGCGGACACCAAGATGGAGTTCGGGCTCCTCGGAGACGAGCTGATCTTGATCGACGAGCTGCTGACGCCCGACTCGTCGCGCTTTTGGGACGCGGCGGTGTACAAGCCGGGCGCGACGCCGGCGAGCTTTGACAAGCAGTACCTTCGCGATTGGCTGGAGCAGAGCGGCTGGAACAAGGAGCCGCCGGCGCCCGAGCTGCCGGAAGACGTGGTGGCGAACACGCGCCGGCGCTACGTCGAGGCGCTGGAGCGGCTGACCGGTAGGGGGTTGTGACCCTGATAGCGAAAATCCACGTCACGCTCAAGCCGGGGGTCAATGACCCGCAGGGGCAGGCGATCCTGGGCGGACTGCACACGCTCGGCTTCGGCGGAGCGCAGGAGGTGCGCTCGGGCCGCTACTTGGAGGTGAAGCTGGAAGCATCTGACCGACCGGCCGCGGAGAGAGCGGTTAAGGAGATGTGTGAGAAGCTGCTCGCCAACACGGTAATCGAGACGTATCACTACGAAGTGGCCGAGAACTGATGAAGTTCGCGGTCGTCGTGTTCCCGGGCTCGAACTGCGAGGTGGACACGCACCACGTGGTGACGAGCGTCTTTGGTCAGCAGTGCGACTACGTCTGGCACGAGACGCAGGGCGCGAAGACGCTGGACGGGTACGACTGCGTCGTGCTGCCGGGCGGCTTCGCGCACGGCGACTACCTTCGCGTGGCGGCGATGGCGGCGGTGGCACCGGTGATGGAGGCGGTAGGTTCATACGCGGAGCGGGGCGGGCTAGTGCTGGGGATCTGCAACGGATTCCAGGTGCTGCTCGAAGCGCACCTGCTGCCTGGCGCGGTGCTGCGGAACAGGAGTCTGGAGCACCGCGCACAGTGGGTTCACATGCGCGTCGAGAACGAGCAGACCCCGTTCACGCGCGCCTACCAACGCGGGCAGGTGGTGACGTACCCAATCTCGCACGGTGACGGGTCGTACTACGCGGACACCGGGACGCTGCGCGGGTTGGAGGAGCACGGGCAGGTGGTGTTCCGCTACTGCGACGCGGGGGGGAACGTGACGGAGGCGGCGAACCCGAATGGGTCGGTGGGGAGCATCGCGGGGATCCGGAACCGGCGGGGAAACGTGCTGGGACTGATGCCGCATCCGGAACGGGCGTGTGAGGCGATCCTTGGCGGGGAAGATGGGCGGGGGCTGTTCGAGTCGCTGGTCGGGGCGCTTGTCACCGCATGACGGCGGTCATCGAAACGTTCGAGCCCACCGACGCGCAGCTACGCGAGGTGGCGCTGACGCGCGCCGAGTACGAGCGGTTCTGCCAGCGGCTGGGGCGGCGCCCCACACCGGTGGAGCTGGGAATCTGCGGCGCGATGTGGTCCGAGCACTGCGGCTACAAGAACAGCAAGCCGCTGCTGCGCCGCTTCCGCGCGAACACGATCGAGACGGGGACGCGCGTTCTGATTGGCGCGGGGGAGGAGAACGCCGGTGCGGTCGACGTGGGGGATGGGTACGCCGCGATTTTCAAGATCGAGAGCCACAACCATCCGAGCGCGGTCGAACCGTTCCAGGGAGCCGCAACGGGCGTCGGCGGGATCGTACGCGACATCTTCACGATGGGAGCGCGACCGATCGCGACGCTGGACTCGCTGCGGTTCGGGCTGCCGGACGACCGCGACGAAGCGAAGGCGGCGAGAAACCGGTACCTGTTCGGTGGAGTGGTGGGCGGCGTGGGGCACTACTCCAACTGCATCGGCGT
>DASTZM010000465.1:0-3511 GCA_035764305.1 Chloroflexota bacterium
GACAGCAGTTCCCGGCCCTCTTCGAGCACCGCGGCGCGCAGCGTCGCCCGCTGGGGAAGCGTCAGCCGCTGCCAGACGCCCTCGAACAGCGTCTCGTGCTCCCCGAGGAGCCGCTTCAGCGTCACGTGAAGATCGTCGAGGCCGACGGACCGGTCGCCGCGCGTGCGCGCATCATCCCATAGTTCGTGCGCGAGGCGCTGGACGTCGTAGGGCAGATTGCCCGCGAGATCGACGATGGCGGCGCCGAGTCCGGGGGCCGGCTTGATCCGGGTTGCGCGGAACCTGGCTTCGAGGAACTTCGCAAACTCCTCGGGTGGGATCTTCTGCAGCCGCATCACCGGCCCGGCCTTGTAGAACGGGCGGCTGCGGCCGAGCATCCGCTCCATCAGCGTGGGCTCGGATCCTGAAAACACGTAGCCGACCTGCCGCTGGTGCTGGACGGCGGCGCGGAGCGCGTGCTCCACGCTGCCGCCGTTGAAGGAGCCGATCGCCTGGAACTCGTCGAGCGCGACCACCACCTTGCGGCGCCGGGTGTCGGCGATGCGCCCCGGGAGCGCGAACACCTCCTGCGCAAGGCGCGAGACGTCGCGGTCGGTGCGGATCGACGGGAACGCGACCGCGATCTGCCCTTTGCCCGCGTGGTCCGGATCGATGCGCACTTCGGGGCGCACCGAGCCGAGCATCTCCGCCAGCCACCCCCGCACGCGGTCGAGGCCCGTTTCGACCGAGACGAGCGCGCGCGCGTATCCCTCGAGAAAGGACACGTACGAGCTGTAGCTGCTCACCGTGACGTCCACCGTGAGCGCGCCGCCGCGGGCCGCGGCGCGGAGCGCCTGGCGGACGAGCGACGACTTGCCGTAGCGCCGCGGAGAGATGAGGAAGACCTTTTGACCGGCGAGCAGGTCGAGCGTCAGGCGGTCCAGCTCGGCGGCGCGGTTCACGAACGATGCCGCGGGAACGACCTCGCCGTAGACGAAGGGGTTGCTCATGGGTGCGCCTCGCTACGTCAGACTACGTAATGGATACGTAGTTTAACGTAATGGAGGCACCGGCTCAATGGGCGGGGACGGCGGGGGGAGGATCCAGATCGACATGGAATTCCAGACCGTCCGGTCCTGCGGCAGCCACGGCGCCAGGCGCTGCCAGCCGTCCCCTCCCGGAAATCCCCCCGCGTTCACCAGCACCCGCACCTGCTGGAAGACCGACGCGTCCGTCGTCGAGAAGCCGGCCCGCCACACGACCCCTTCCGGTGTGGGCGCGACGTAGGTCGCCCGCCACCGGCCGGCGCGCAGAATGCCGGGCAGGTTCGAGCGGGAGGGCGTCAGCTCGGGCGGGGCGACGAAGGTGACGACCACTCCGGGTTCGGACGGAATGACCGTGGCCGCCACCTCGATCCCGCCGGCGACTGCGGTCTGCGTGAACGCGGAGAACTGCGCGGGCGCGGCGCCGAGGCTCGGCCCCTTCGTGCGGAACACGAATGACTGCGGGAAACGGGGAATGGGAACGCTTGCCGGCGGGGCGGCGTCGGTCGGCGACCAGCCGCCGGGTGCGCCGACGTCCAGGTCCAGCCCCGGCTCCGTCGAGGCGACCTCCCACGTCGCCTGCAGGGCGCCGCCATCCTGGATCGCGCGCACGTAGCGGCGAAGCGGCTGTTCGTGCGTGTAGGCAGGCGCGGCGTACGCCAGTCCTCCGGCCACCGCCAGCGCCACGAGGCACACGGCCGTCATGAGCGACGGCTGCAGCAGGCGCCCTGGCGGCGCGAAGGCGCCGATGAACGGGGGGACGAGCATGATTCCCGCCGCCGTCAGGAACGCCGCGTAGATGTACGCGGGCGTCACGAACGGCATGCGGCCGAGCACCGCCACCGCGAACCGCGCCAGGTCCCACGCGTCGCGCAGCCACAGCATGGCGACGACCACGAGGACGGCGAGCGACACCAGACGAACCCCGGCGCCGCTGTGGGCGGGTACGAGCGAGAGCCCGAGCCCTGCGGCGAGCAGCGGCACCGTCCACAGGTGCGCAGCCGCCGGCGCGGTCCACAGCACCAGGGACGCGACGCCGATCCACAACGGCAGCGCGAGGCTCCAGGCAGTCGCCGGATGACGCGGCACGTGCGCCCGCGGGGGCAGCCACGCCCCGAGCCGCGTGACGGCCCACGCGACGGCGAAGCCGACGACCGCGAGAAGGGCGAACAAGCGGTCCGGATGCGCGTACCACGGATGATAGAACTCGCGCGATGCCCGAAGCGCCCACGTGATGCCGACCATCGCAAGCGGCGCAAGGACGAGCGCGAGCAGCGCCCACAGCAGCGTCAGTATCCAGCGCAGCACACCGGCCGCGCGGATGACAGCGGCCGTGATCCTGACGAACGCGATGACGCCGAGGGCGAGTGCCGCCGCCGCGAGGATCCAGGCGGCGCCCGGACCGTAGCTCACGGCCGTGATGCCGGCGACGTCGAAGTAGTGTCCGTCCTCCTTCGACCGCTGCGTGACGTCAACGTCCTGCAGCGCGCCGAGGATCGAGACGACGTTCTCGCCGGTTTCGCGCAGCGCCCGGGGAGAGAGCCGGTCCACGGTGTCGCGCGCCGTGTGGTACGGATAACTGTCGCCGGCGCTGGCGAAATTCAGTCCCGGGATGTCGCGCCGTTTGAGGATCGAGAAGTCGGTGTCGTTCGGCAGGCGCCGGTAGACTTCGAGCGCGTAGGAGCCGCCGCGCGGATACGGCGCATGCCGGGCCCAGACGGAGGTCAGCCAGCGGTTTCCCGGACCGGTCTCGAAGAGCACGACCGGCGTGGACGAGCCGACCGCCTCGAGGTTGATGTACGCGCGGAGCCGATCGGTCACTTCGCGGTCCGTCATCAGCCCCGCGGCGCCCATCAGGCCGGACTCCTCCGCATCCGTGACGAGCACGAACAGCGACCACTTGCGCCGCTCCCGCGACGCAAAGCTGCGCGCCGCCTCCAGCGACACCGCCACGCCGAACCCGTCGTCGGCCGCCCCCGGCGTTTCACGTGCAGAGTCGTAGTGCGAGATGACGCCGACGGCCTCAGGGCGCTCACCCGGGAGCATCGCGATGATGTTGGAGACTCGCGCCGTGACGCCGAACTCAGGACGGCGCGCGTCGGTTTCCTGCACGCGCACCTCGAATCCGTACAGCTTCAGCTGGTCGATGATGTAGGCGCGGGCGCGGGCGTTCGCCGGCGTCCCGACGGGGCGGCTGCCGATCGTGCCGGCCAGCATCTCGACGTGCGAGCGCGCGTTCTGCTCGAGGAAGAGGCCGCGCGGCCGCGAGCAGGCACTCGCGATCACAATCAACGAGAGGAGAGCGAGTGCGGCGGGTCGCTGGCGCATCCGCGCCATTGTAGGCCGGGACTCTCAGTCCCGGCTTCCAGGGGCCGCTGTAGGCCGGGACTCTTAGTCCCGGCTCCAGGCACCGCTGTAGGCCGGGACTCTTAGTCCCGGCTCTCTAGGTGATCCGCAGCTTGCCCGTGTAGAGCGCCATCCCGACGACC
>DASTZM010000466.1:0-11600 GCA_035764305.1 Chloroflexota bacterium
CGGATGCTGGAATACCTCGAATACTCGGTGCTTGTCACGCTGTTCGCCATCGCCATCGTCGGGCTGCTCGGCATCGCCGGCGTGCCGGGCGTGAACGAGTGGCTGCTGCGCGTCATCCTGCTGGGCAGCGGCCTCGGTGGCAGCCTCGACGCCGGGATTTGAGGGCGCCCGGAAGGGCGTGCGCCGCACGCGGCTAGAGGATCAACGTCGCGTCGCCGAATGAGAAGAAGCGGTATTCACGTGCGATCGCTTCGTCGTACGCGCGGCGCATCAGCGCACGCGACGCAAAGGCGCTCACGAGCATGAGCAGCGTCGAGCGCGGCAGATGGAAGTTGGTGATCAGCGCGTCGACCGCTCGGAACACGTAGCCCGGGTAGATGAACAGGCGGGTCCAACCCGACCATCCCCCCTCTCCCCCGGCCGCCGCCCAGCTTTCGAGCGAGCGCACTGCGGTCGTGCCCACCGCCACGATCCGTCCGCCGGCGGCGCGCGCGGCGCGGATCGCCGCCGCGGTCTGGTCGGGGACCACCACCAGCTCGGCATGCATCTGATGGTCGGCGACGCGTTCCGCCTGGACCGGCCGAAACGTGTCCAGCCCAACGTGCAGTGTGACGAAGCCGAAGCCGACGCCCCGCTCGGCCAGCGCCTCCATCAGTGCCGGCGTGAAGTGCAAGCCGGCGGTGGGAGCCGCGGCCGAGCCGGCGACTCGACCGTACACCGTCTGGTAGCGCTCGGGGTCACCCAGCGGCGCCTTGATGTACGGCGGCAGCGGGACGTGACCGTGGCGCGCCAGGATCTCTGAGGCGGGCACCGTGAAGCGCAGCGCGATAGCGCCGCTCTCGGTCCTTTCCCCAACTTCGGCGGTGTCGACCCCGCCGTTGTCGAACAGCAGAAGCTGGCCTGGGTGTAGGCGATTGGCGGGGCGGGCGAGTGATTCCCACCGCCCGTCAGGAAGCTCGCGCAGCAGCAGCAGCTCGACCCGGCCGCCGGTGGGTTTGCGGGCGAAGAGGCGGCCGGGGAGGACCCGGCTGTCGTTGGCGATCAGCAGGTCACCCGGCCGCAGAAACTCGCCGATCTCGCGAAACCTGCGGTGCTCCAGCTGCCCCGAGTCACGGTGAATGACGAGCAGGCGGGACGCGTCGCGCGGCTCGACGGGAGTCTGCGCGATCAGCTCGGGCGGGAGGTGATAGTCGAAGTCGTCCGTGCGCAGCTCGGTCACAGCAGACGCGGTTGGGTAGGCCCGGACGGTGGCGGCAGACCCAGATGCTCCGCGGCGGCTTCGGTGGCGATGCGACCGCGGGGGGTGCGCTGAAGGAAGCCGATCTGCAAGAGGAACGGCTCGTACACATCGTTGATCGTGTCCGACTCCTCGCCGACGTTCGCGGCGATCGTCTCCAGCCCTACCGGGCCACCCTTGAAGCGCTGCAGGATCGTTGAGAGGACACGCCGGTCGATCTCGTCCAGCCCCAGCTGATCGACGCCGAGCGCGTCGAGCGCCGTGCGCGCCACCTCCAGCGTCACCTCGCCGTCGGCCATCACCTGCGCGTAGTCACGCACTCGACGTAACAGACGAAGCGCGACGCGCGGCGTCCGCCGGCTGCGACGGGCAATCTCCGTCGCTCCCTCGTCGTCGAGCGGCACGCGGTACACGCGCGCGGCCCGCTCCAGCATCAGCCGGATCGCCTCCAGGTCGTAGAAGTCCAGCCGGAAGATCAGGCCGAATCGGTCGCGCATCGGCCCGGTCAGGAGCGCAGCCCGCGTCGTGGCGCCGATCAGCGTGAAGCGCTTGAGCGGCAGCCGCACGACCCGCGCCGTCGGCCCGCGCGCGCCGGCCGACGTGTCGAACACGAAGTCCTCCATCGCCGGATAGAGCGCCTCTTCGACGATGCGGTTGAGGCGGTGGATCTCGTCGATGAACAGCATGTCGCGCGCGCCCAGCTCCATCAACAGGCTGGCCAGCGTTCCCGGATGCTCGATGGCCGGGCCAGACGTGGTGCGGATATTGACTCCCAGCTCACGCGCGATGATCCGCGCGAGCGTCGTCTTCCCCAGACCGGGCGGCCCGTGCAGCAGGACGTGCTCCAGCGCGTCGCCGCGAGCCCGCGCGGCCGCGATCGCGATCTCGAGCTGCCCCTTGATCGTCTCCTGGCCGAAGTACTCGGTCAGGCGTTGGGGGCGGATGCTCTCGTCGTCGTCGCCGCCGTACGGGCTAAGCAGGCGTTCCGGATGCTCTGAGGCCACCGTCGTCACCGGTTCTAGAACTAAGATTCTAACTCGGCGCTACTTCGGGCGAAGCATCTCGAGCGCCTTCCGCGCCTTCTCCTCGAACGCAAGACTTGCGTCGCGCGGGAGCTTGGCCACGGCCGCGTGCGCCTCGGTGGGGGAGAAGCCCAGTGTCGTGAGCCAGGAGAGCAGCTCGGCGTCGTCGGTCGCGGCGCCGCCCTCGGCGGCGGGGCCGATCTTCCCTTTGAGGTCCAGGATGATCCGCGCGGCCGTGCGCGCCCCGATACCCGGTACCTTCGAGAGCGCTGCGCTGTTCTCGGTCCAGATGTACGAGCGCACCGCGTCGACCGACGAGCCCGACAGCACGGCCAGCGCCTTGGAGGGACCGAGGCCACTCACGCCAAGCAGCAGCTCGAACAGCTCCAGCTCGCCGGGCGTGGAGAAGCCGTACAGGCTCAGGTCATCCTCGCGCACGTGGAGGTGGGTGTAAAGGCGGACGCGTTCCCCGGGTGCCGGGAGGATCGCGGCGGTGGAGGCGGGGATGAAGGCCCGCAGACCCACGCCGCCGACGTCGACGATGGCGAAGCCGCGCGCGGCGGCGGTGAGCGTACCCTCGAGCGTGACGATCAAGGCGCCGGGATTCTAAGCCGCGCCTAACGCAGGCCCGCGGCGCGGGCGGCGGCGTAGCGCAGGTGGCAGATCGCGATGGCGAGCGCGTCGGCGGCGTCGTCTGGGCGCGGGACCTCCTCCAGGTCAAGCAGACGCTGGACCATGCGCTGCATCTGCACTTTGTCGGCGCGCCCAAACCCGGCGACCGTGTGCTTGATCTCGGCCGGCTTGTACTCGGCTATCGGCAGCCCAGCCTCGGCGAACGCGAGCAGCGCAACGCCGCGCGCCTGCCCGACCGTGACCGCGGTCGTCACGTTCCTGCCGAAGAACAGCTGCTCGATCGCCACCTGGTTGGGGCGGTGTTCGCGGATCAACGTGCGCAGCCGCTCGTGGAGCTCCAGCAGGCGGCGCTCGAGCGGCGCGCCGACCGTGGTCGTGACTACCCCGTAGTCCAGCGCGCGGTAGATGTCCAGGCCTCCCTCGCCCCCGATGCCCGACAGACCGCGTACCACCGCGTACCCCGTGGTGCCAATGCCCGGGTCGATGCCGAGCACGATCGGGGCGGCGCCGTCGTCCCGTCCGCGGGGGCGGACCGGCACGCCCGGCATCGCCGGCACCGGTGGAAGCGGGGGCAGACCGGGGACCGTCTCCACTGGCGACACCGCGCCCGGGGCGCCAGCGCCGCCGGTACGCGCCAGCGTGCGTCGCGCGCGCTCGGTCAGCTCGTCCAGCCGCGAGCGCATCGTGCCCTCCGGGCCGCCTGGCGGGCTACGACGCCAGCGAGGCGACCAGCTCTTCGCTCAGTTCCAGATTGGTGCTGACGTTCTGCACGTCGTCCAGGTCCTCCAGGCGCTCGATCAGACGCAGCACCTGCGTCGCCTTCTGCTCGTCGAGCGTCACCGAGGTCTTCGGAATCATCGCCCGTTCGGCCGTCTCAACGGTTAGCCCCAGGCCTTCTAGCTGCCCCTGGACGCGCTCCATGTCCTGGAGGTCGGTGTAGACCGCCAGAGTCTTGTCCTCCAGCATGACTTCGACCGCGCCGGCGTCGATGGCCGCGAGCGTCGCCTCGTCGGCGTCCCTGCCGTCGATCGTGATTCCAATGTAGCCGCGGGGCTCGAAGAGCCACGCCACCGAGCCGCTCTCGCCCAGGTTCCCGCCATTGCGCGTGAAGACGTTGCGCACCTCCGCGACGGTGCGGTTGCGGTTGTCGGTCAGCGCCTCGACGAAAATGGCGACGCCGCCCGGACCATAGCCCTCGTACGTGATCTCTTCCAGCTGCTGCTGGTCGTCGCCGCTGCCCGTCGCGCGTTGGATGGCGCGCTGGATGTTCTCCTGCGGCATGTTGATCTGGCGCGCACGCTGGATCACCAGGCGCAGCCGGAAGTTGGCGTCTGGATCGCCGCCGCCCTCGCGCGCGGCGACCATGATCTCGCGCGTGACTTTGGTGAACATCTGGCCGCGCTTGGCGTCGTTTGCGCCCTTCTGGCGCTTGATCTGGGCCCACTTACTGTGGCCGGACATGGGGTCGAAAACCTCTCGCGCCAGATTATAATCGCGCCTCTTTGGAGCAGTGGCGCTACATCGCCAGCACCGCCGTCAGCTTCATGCTGAGCTTCATGCTCATGACCGCGTGGCTCCCCTTCGCGCCCAAGCGGCCGGGCGAGCTCCTGCTTCAGGTTCCCCTCGGGTGGAAGCAGCGCGTCATGGTGCACCGCACCAAAGCCATCGCGTTGATGGCGCTCTGCCTGCTCGGCAGCATCCCCGTTGACGGCCAGCCGCTCTTCCTGCCCGGCACGCAGGCCATCGGTGTGGTTGGGCTGTTCGTCGTGACGATGATCCCGATGCGCTACGTCTTCAGCGACCGCGGCGTCGCGATCAACAACGGCGTTCCCAAGTCATATAAGAGCTACCGGCGCTTCGACGTCCGCGCCGGCCAGCGCTGGCTGTCCGACACTGCGACCGTCGTCTTGCAGGGGCGGCGCACCGAGCGCGGCGTACTGCCCTCTCATGCGCTCTACGTCCCAAAGACCGAGCAGGCCGAAGTCGTCAGGCTGCTCAAGAAGCACGTCCGCTAGCCGCTCCGTGCTCGGCGGCTACTGCTTCATGCGTGGATCGAGCGCGTCCCGCAGTCCATCACCCAGGAAGGTGAAGGAGAGCATCACCAGCGCAACACAGATTGCTGGAGCGATGATCAACACCTGGTTGCTGTAGATCGACGCCAGCCCGTCCTGGATCATGTTGCCCCAGCTCGCCGTTGGCGGGCGAATCCCCAGCCCGATGAACGAGAGCGCCGCCTCGGTGAAGATGGCGCCCGGGATCGCGAACGCGACGCCCACGATCAGCGGCGCCAGGATGTTGGGCATCAAGTGGCGGGACATGATCCGGAAGTGGCCGGCGCCAATCGCCCGAGCCGCCTCGATGTACTCCTTGCGCTTTTGGGAGAGGACCTGGCCGCGCACGATACGCGACGTACCAACCCAGCCCGTCACGGCGATAGCAATGAACATAATCAGCAGGCCACCCAGCTGCTGGCCGATCCACGTCTCGCGGAACGCGACGCTCATGATGATGATCAGGAGCAAGTCCGGAAAGGCGAAGAAGACGTCGACCAGCCGCATGAGCAGATTGTCGACGCGTCCCCCGAGGTAGCCAGCGGCCATGCCCAGTGTTGTGCCGATCAGCAGGTTCAGAGTGACTGGTACGACTCCCACCACCAGCGACACGCGGGCGCCGTAGATAAGGCGACTCAGCTCGTCCCGCCCCACACCGTCGGTGCCCAGTAGGTAGTTCGAGTCGCCGCTGGGTGCCCACGCCGGCGGGCGATAGACCGACTCGTGGTGCTGGTCGTTCATGTCGTACGGCGTCAGGACGTCCGCGGTGATGGCCATCAGGGCGAACACGGTGATGATCACCATCCCCACGATCGCCATCCGGTTGCGGAGCAGGCGTCGCCACGCATCGGTCCACAGGCTGCGCGGCTTGCTCGACCGCGCGAACGGCAGCTCGGGACTCGCAGCGGGCGTCGGCCGGCCGAGAGGTTTCGCAATCGCCGTCTGCTGTGCCACGTCTAGCCCTTTCAGTCCCGCCGCACTGCCGTTGCGTCGCCTACGAATAGGTGATGCGGGGATCGAGCCAGCCGTAGACCAGATCCACTACCAGGTTCGCCAGCGCAATCATGAACGCGAACAGCAGCGTGGTGCCCATGATCATCGAGTAGTCACGCTGGCTGATCGACTGCACGAACAGCCGCCCCATACCTGGGAAGCTGAACATCGTCTCGATGAAGAACGTGCCGGTAATGAGCGCCGCCAGCGCCGGACCCAGCACTGTCGCCACCGGAATCATCGCGTTGCGCAGCGCGTGGCGCAGCATGACGACGTTGTCCCGGAGGCCTTTGGCCCGCGCCGTGCGGATGTAGTCCTGCCGCAGCACCTCTAGCATCGTCGCGCGCGTCAGGCGCGTGATGAACGCCGCCTGGCCGACGCCGAGGCAAAACGTCGGCAGAACCCACGCGGACGGCTCGTGCCAGCTGCGCGCCACGATCGGCAGCCAGTGTAGCCACAGGCCGAACACGATCATCAAGAAGATGGCGACGACGAAGTTGGGGGTGGAGACGAAGATCGTGGCGCCGAAGAGCGACGCATAGTCGGCGAACCGATTGTGATTCAGCGCCGCGATGATCCCCAGCGGGATCCCAATCGAGATGCCCAGCAGGAACCCCAGGACGCCCAGCTGCGCGCTTCTGCCAAACCGGCTCTCCCACCATGGGCGTGCCGGGCCCGCCTCGAAGAGGATCTCGGTCACGCTGCGCCCTTTGTACTGGTAGGACGGGCCGAGGTCCCCCTGGAAGACGCCCTTGAAGACCGGGCGTCCATCCGCGCCGGTCGAAGTCGGCAGCAGCCCCATATAGATGAGGTACTGCTTCCACTCCGGCTCATGCAGGTGGTAGCGCCGCTCGAGAGACTCGACCAGCTCTCGCGGCAGCTCGCGTCCGCTCGAAGACACGTCAAACGGGCCGCCCGGTGTGACCTTCATCATCACGAAGGTGATCATCGAGATGGTGAAGAGCACCGGCACGATCCACAGGAGTCGCCGGATGAGATAGCGGAACACGGGGCTGTACTTCTCCCTAGAGGCTACGACAAAGGGGCCGCCGCCCGAACAGGCGGCAGCCCCTCTGTACGCCCACTAGCTGGCGTTTCGGCCGCGAACGACTAGCCCTCGATCTTCAGGTTGTACAGGTCGTTCTCGCCCAGGAACCGCTCCAGCGGGTCCGGCCGCGTTCCCTTGAGGCGCGGCTTGACCAGGCGCCACACCACGTTGTGGTAGAGCATCGCGGCCGGCACGTCGTTGAGCAGGATCTGCGCCGCACGCAGATAGAGATTGCGGCGCTCCTGCGGGTCGGGGTGCGTGTCCGCCACGCTGGTCACGTAGTCGAACTCCGCGTTGTTCCACGAGCTGTGCTGAATCGCGGACTTCGAGTGCCACACGGTGGAGTACCAGTTCTGCGGATCCGGGTAGTCCTGGCACCACCCCAGCAGGAACGACTGCGGCGTGGTGGCCGGCTGCTTCATCGCGGCCGTGAAGGCGCGCGATTCGATCGGGTCCAGCTCGATCGTGACGCCCAGTGACTGCTTGTACTGCGCCGCGATCGCCTCGGCGCGCGTCTTGTTACGCGCGCTGGACGAGAAGCCGTACTTGATCGTCGGCAGGCCCTGTCCATTCGGGTAGCCCGCCTCCGCCAGGAGCGCGCGGCCCACCGACGGGTTGAAGACCTGCTCCTCCAGCTCAAACTCGTAGTAGCCCGGGAACCCCGGCGGCAGGAACTGCCGTGCCGGCAGACCGGCGCCGCCCAGGATGTTCCGGACGAAGCTCGTGCGGTCGAGCCCGAAGCTGAACGCGCGGCGCACTCGCGTGTCGTTGAATGGCGGCCGCGCGATGTTGAAGCCGACGTAGAACGTGCAAGAGCCGGCGTACTGCTGGAACTGCGCGCTGAGCGCCGGATCGCTGTTCACCCGCGGCCGATCCTCGGTCTGCACGCCCGTCACGTCCAGCTCGTCGTTCAGATACGCCGCGAAGGCGACCGCAGGCTCGTTGATCATCGCGAAGTCGCGCTCCGCGATCGGCGGCGGGCCCGTGAAGTAAGACGGATTGGCGCGGAAGTGCATTCGGTTCTGGTGTTCCCAGTCGGTCAGGATGTACGGACCGTTGCCGATGTACGTCGCCGGTTCGGTCCACTTGCTCTCCGACTCGATGCCGCCGTTACCCGCCATGACCTTGTCTTCGCGGGTCGGCACGCCGCACCAGGTGGACAGCACGCTCAAGAACCACGGCGCAGGCGAGTTGAGCTTGAACTGCACCGTCTTGTCGTCCAGCGCGCGGACACCGAGCGCCTCACGGAGTTGCGCCAGGCCCGACTCGCCCACCTTCGCGGGATCGGCCGTGTTGTACGCCTCACCGCCGGCGATGATGTAGCCCAAGAACGAGTACTCGCCGTTAGTACGCGGATCCATGTGGCGCCGCCACCCGTACACGAAGTCCTGGGCCGTGACGGGCTTCCCGTCCGAGAAGGTGATGTCGTCCCGGAGCCGGAAGGTCATCAGCGTTCCGCCCTCGTCCAGCGCGGGCATGCCGACGGCCTGGTCGGCAACGAGGTTGCCGTCCTTGTCGAACTGCAGAAGGTTCCGGAAGACCATCATGATCTTCTCGATCTCGGACACGAACGAAGCCTTCTGGGGATCGATCGTGTCGGGCTCGCTGCCCGTGTTCAGCCGCAGGACGTTCCCCGCCATCTGGGCGAACGCGGCGCTGGAACCGCCGACCGACAGTGCAGCCGCGGCCGCCGCGCCGGTCCCGGTCTTCACCAGGAACCCGCGCCGCGACGTGCGCGTGAGCTCCACCTTTTCTGCGAGTGCCACTCTCTTGTGCCTCCTTAGGTGTGACCCGGCTACGTCGCCGGTCAGCAGGCCATCTTATGAGCCACCTGGAGCGGTTGTCAAATGGCGCGCCCGCGTGGCTCCGCCGCTTCGCGACTTCTTAGTACAGGTGGCAGGCCACTTGGGGTGACCGGGACCCATCTCGCGCGCCAATGGCACCTCCACCCTGCAGCGATCCATCACAAACGGGCAGCGCGTGTGGAACCGGCAGCCAGACGGCGGTGAGACGGCGCTCGGCACGTCCCCGGAAAGCACGATGCGGTCGCGCTTCAGCGTCGGGTTGGTGACACGCTCAACGGCGAGTGAGCGGACTGCCGGACGGCAATCTCCCGCTCGAACCCCCGGTCTGACGGCTCGTAAAAGGGTCCCTCCACGCCATCTGGAAGGTGACGCTGCTCTACCTTCGCGTCCGCGAAGTCGTGCGCATACTGATACCCCTGGCCGTAGCCCAGCCCCTTTGCTTCGCGGAAGGACGCATTCCGCAAGTGAAGCGGCACCTCGGTATTGGCGCCCTCCTCTATCTTGGCCTGCGCGCGCCACAGCGCCTCGGCCGACCGGTTGCTTTTGGGCGCGGTGGCGCAGTAGGTCACAGCCTGGGCAAGGGTCAGACCCGCTTCAGGCATACCGATCCGCTCGACAGTCGTGAAGGCAGCGGCGGCGACGACCAGCGCCTGCGGGTCGGCATTGCCAATGTCCTCAGAGGCGAGGATGACGATCCGTCGCGCGATGAAGCGCGGGTCTTCGCCCGCGGCGAGCATCTTCGCGAGATAAAAGACCGCGGCGTCGGCATCGGAGCCGCGCATGCTCTTGATGAAGGCCGACACCGTCTGATAGTGGTCGTCGCCGAGCTTGTCGTAGCGCACCTGTCGGCGCTGGGTCACCTCTTGGATGAGCTCGGCAGTGATCGTGTCCGAAGAAGCGGCCGCCGCTTCCAGGGCTGTCAACGCGATGCGGGCGTCGCCCGACGAGATCGCGACGAGGTGGTCCTCGGCTTCCGGCGTCAGGGTCGCTTCGCCGCCCAGACCTCGCTCCTCGGTGGCAGCGCGACGGACCACTGAGCGCAGGTCGTCGTCGTCGAGCGCTTCGAGCTTGAAGATGCGCAGTCGCGAACGGAGCGCCGAGATGACGTCGAAGTAAGGGTTCTCGGTCGTCGCGCCAACCAGCACGATCGTCCCGTCCTCGACGTACGGCAGCAGCGCATCCTGCTGCGCCTTGGACCAGCGATGGACCTCGTCGACCAGTAGAACCGTGCGCTGCCCGGCCCGCTTCCGCTTCTTCGCCTCGTCGATCACCTTGCGCAGATCCGGGACGCCGTCGGTAACGGCGCTCAGGCGGGCGAAGTGCGCCTTCGTCTGCCGCGCGATGAGCAGCGCGAGCGTCGTTTTTCCGGTGCCCGGGGGACCCCACAGGATGATCGAGCCGAGTCGGTCCTGCTCGATCGACCTCCGCAGCGGCTTGCCCGTCCCGAGGATGTGCTGCTGGCCCACGAACTCGTCCAGCGTGCGGGGGCGCATCCGCACTGCCAGCGGTTGGTCGCGCGCGTCCTCCAATAGTCCAAGCTGCTCGGCCATCTAGCTGCCCCGCGCAAGCCCGAACCACGACGCCAGCTGGTTGGCACGGCGGCGCACTTGCAGGTCGCCCCGCACGCGCTCCCATGGACGTCGGACGCGTCTCGCGTCCTCCGCGGCGACGTCGCGGCGCGAATACTTGGCGTTCACGAACGCCTCCGTCACCGTGCGCACCTCCGCCGCGCGCTCGGGCAGTCTCTCGGCCAGCTCACGGCCGTACTCATATGGCGTTTGCCCCGGCGCGCGACCCCACCCGACCGCTCCGGCACGCTGCAGCAGCGAGATGTAGAAGTACTGGACCAGCTCGCGCGGGCTCAAGCCGCGCAGGCGCAGCCAGCCCGGCCGATCCACCGTGGCATCCTGTCGCTTCTTCCACCGCCGGCGTATCTGCTCCGGGGCGCGCGAAAGGAGTCCAGGCGACACGGCGCCGAAAAGCCGCCACAGGACCGCGGCCACGTCCAGGATGGCGCCCCAGACCAGCGCGACGACGCTGCGCCAGAATTCACGCAGCCCCTGCCACAAGCTCCGGCGCTTGCGCCACGTGTTCCAGATGGCATAGGCCGCGATTGCACCCGGGATGACATAAAAGAGCACCGCCCAGACCACCTGGTTGACGGGCGATGGATACGCCTGGCCGGGCTCCTGATTAGGCTGAGGCGCGGCCGGCGCCGCGGACTGTGTGTCCTGCCCCGCTCCATGCGGAACGAGCCCCGCGATCGGCGCGAACAAGAACGCCGCGAGGTGCGCCAGCAGCCAGCTCAGCACCCCGAAGACGGCGCCCAGCACGAGCCGCAGCGGTGCCATGACGAATCCGATCAGCCCCCCGCCAGCCGTCAGTCCGGCGTCTGGATCGATGAACGACGTGGGTAGGACGAGCGCGACGACGACCGCCGCGGCCATCAGCGTCAGGCCGTACCCCAGCCAGCGGCGTGCCAGGCCGGGCTGCACTATCGCGCCGGCCCGCAGCCACTCGGCGCGCAGCCGGTCGAGGCTGGTCTGGCTGGCCAGCACGAGCCCCAGTACGTAGTAGACGAGCACCGACGGGATCACGCCGCGCACCTCGACGCGGGCGGGATCGCCCAGCTCCTCCGGGGAAACCAGCGCCAGACCGGAGAACAGCAAGACGAAGAAGCCGCCGGTGACGAACGACCACATCAGCTGCCGCCAGGCGCGCGCGTGGCTCACGAAGCGGTACGGGCTCCGGTCCCACGCGCGGAACGCGCGCGTCACCGACTCGGCCGGCGTCACGGCGGGCAGCGACCAC
>DASTZM010000467.1:0-5309 GCA_035764305.1 Chloroflexota bacterium
ATGGCCGCCCGAGTCGCGCTGACCAGCGGCCCCGCCGAGACACACCCCAACGCGGCGCACAAAGGCCGCCGCTTGGATGTGACGCTCCCGGAAGAACACACCGCGCCCCCGCCGCGCGCGTCGAGCGGTGCCGTCGGCGCCCCAGCCGCCGCCAGCGCAGGCGGTGAAGGGTTTCAGGATCTTGCGTCGCTCCTCAAGGAGGCCGCCCAGCCTTCGCCGGTCCCGGTCCGTCAGCGGTAATCCGCCGGGTGTAAATGGCCGAATCGCTGGACATAACGGGCGCTGCTAGCGCTGCGAGCGCTGCCAGGGGGTTCCCCACTGGCGACACCACCGCCGATCGGTGGGTGCGCTTCGCCGCCGAGCGCGATCCGGCCCTTCGCGAGCAGCTGATCCTGCAGTACGCCCCCCTCGTCAAGTACGTCGTCGGGCGCCTGGCCATCATGCTCCCCCGCATCCTCGATTCGGATGACGTGCTCTCCATCGGCACGATGGGCCTCATTGAGGCGGTCGACCGCTACGACCCCTCCACCGGCGTCAAGTTCCAGACCTACGCCATCTCGCGCGTGCGCGGCGCCATCCTGGACGAGCTCCGCTCGCTCGACTGGATTCCCCGCTCCGCCCGCCAGCGCAGCGCCGACATCGCCAAGACCTTTGCGCGCCTCGAAGCCGAGACGGGGCAGGCTCCGACCGACGAGGAGGTCGCCAGGGCGCTCGGCCTGGACATGCACCAGTACCAGCAGGCCAGCCTCTCCGCCTCCGCCGTCATCCTCTCGCTTGAGACACCCGTCTCCGGCGGCGACGGCGGCGACGGCGAGGGCGCACCGCTCGTCGAGACCATCGAAGCCACCGGCACCCCGACGCCCGCCGACGCCCTCGAAGAGAGCGAGATGCTGGAAGGACTCGCTGGCGCTATCGGCGCCCTGTCCGACCGCGAGCGCACGCTCCTCTCGCTCTACTACGAGCAGGAGCTCACTATGAAGGAGATCAGCGCCGTCCTGGAGGTCTCCGAGTCGCGCGTCTGCCAGCTGCACTCCCGCGCGCTCCATCGCCTCCGCGCCCACATGTCCTCCCTCGCGGCGGCGGCCTAAGAATGGTGGCTAGGGGTCCAGGGGAGCGCAGCGTCGCCGGCGGGTGCGGGCAGCGCCCGCGAGGAGCATCCAGTGGCCTCCAGGCTTGACGCCATCCAGGTTGCCGTCCCGCGCGCGGCAGACAATGCCGCCCAGCAGCACGCCGCCCAGCGTGTCCCGGTAGTCGCGCAGGAACAAGCCACTGCCGCCAACCGCGCCGAAGCCCAGGCCCGCCAGGAGCGCCCGGAAGCCCTCCAGCGGCGCGACGGCGGTGAGGTCAAGAACGACCTGATCCCGCCCACACGAGAACGTGAGGCCGGTGGACGCACCCCGCGCCGCCGCCCGCAGGCGCCGCCCGCCAAGCCCAGGAAGGAACCCCCGCCCGACGGCAAGGGGCTCACCGTGGACCTCCGCCTGTGAACGATCCGGTTGTCCTTCTCCTTTTTCTCGCCACCTGGGGGGGCATCGTCCTCGTTTTCCGCCGATTGACCGATGATTTGCGCAAGGCGGCAGTGAGAGAATCGCATCAGCCGGCCCAGGTCGACGAAGAGCTGTTGCGCCTCACTACCGAGGTGCAGGAGACCGTCGAGGGGCTCGGCGAGGCGCTCACCCGCCGGGCGGAACAGTTGAAGACATTGATTGCGGAAGCGGATACGCGGATCGCTGCGCTCGCCGAAGCGCCGCGCGCGACGCTGCGCCCCGCTCCGCCCGAGCCCGCTGCGCCCGCCCTCCCGGCCGTCGAGCCGGAGCCCCTATCGTGGGCCGCAGAGCCCGACCCCGAACCCGAAGCGGAACACGCCCCTCAGCCGAGCGCTGCCCCGACCAATGGCCGCGGCAGTGCGCGCGAGGTCTATCGCCTTGCCGCCGAAGGCCACGACGCCGACACCATCGCCCGCTTGACCAACCGGGGACGCGAAGAGGTGCGCCTCCTCCTCCGCCGCACCAACTAGCCCGAACACAGAGGACGCGAAAGAGAGACCCATGATCCGAGGCATGTACGCCGCCACCGCGGGCATGATGACCATGCTCTCGCGCGTCCAGACCATCTCCAACAACCTCGCCAACGTCAACACGCCCGGCTTCCGCGAGGACACGCTCCGCCTCACCTCCTTCCCCCAGCAGCTCATGGCCCGCCTCTTCTCCGCCGGCGGAACCCAGCAGATCGGCTCCGCCATCAACGGCATCGTCAACGAGAGCGTCGCCACCCGCTTTACCCAGGCCAGCCTGCGCCAGACCGATAGCCCGCTCGACCTCGCGATCAACGGCGACGGCTTCTTCGGCGTGCAGACCGCTCAGGGCGTCCGCTACACGCGTGACGGCTCCTTCCGCCGCGACGGCAACAACCAGCTCGTCACCGCCCAGGGAGACCTGGTGCTCAGCGACGCGGGCACACCCATCACCCTCCCGCCCGGCGCCGTCAGCGTCTCCCCCGAGGGGCAGATCCGGGTTACCGCGCTGATCGACGGCATCTCCGGCCCCATCGACCAGCCCGTCGCACGCATCGGCGTCTTCACCGCGCTCGAGCCCGGGCAGCTCCGCAAGACCGCCAACAACCAGTTCGAGGACGCGACCGGGCTGGCGCAGATCGCGCCCCAGCCGCTCAACGGCCGCGCCACCGTCCACCAGGGCTTCCTCGAGAACTCCAACGTCGACCCGGCGCGCGCCATGTCCGACATGATGGTCGCCCAGCGCTCCTACGAGGCCAGCGCCCGCATGCTCCAGCTCCAGGACGACATGACCGCCCGCGCGGTCAGCGACCTGGGCCGGCTCTAGTCAAAGGAACCTAGCCCATGCCCATCTCGCAGCTCGTCCGGTCCGCCGTCTCCGGCATGGTGAGCCACAAGCTCAGCCTCGACGTCATCGCCAACAACCTGGCCAACGTCAACACCAGCGGCTTCAAGGCCAGCCGGGTCAACTTCCAGGACGTGCTCTATCAGGCCAACCGGCTTGCCACCAGCAACCAGGATCTGCGCATCGGCGCCGGCGTGCACCCCGTCGAGATCCAGCCCTTCTTCACCCAGGGCTCCCTCGTCCAGACCGACTCCGCCACCGACATGGCCATCTACGGCAACGGCTTCTTCCGTGTCCAGCTGCCCGACGGCCAGACCGGCTACACCCGCAACGGCTCCTTCCGGGTCGACGCCAACGGACTCCTCACCACCACCGACGGCCTGCCCGTCCAGCCGGAGATCCGCATCCCGGCGGACCTGGTCAGCTCCGTCACCGTGGACACCAGCGGCGTCGTGCGCGGCGAGCGCACCCAGCCCGACGGCACGAGCCGCAGCGTCGAAATCGGTCAGCTCCAGGTAGCGACCTTCGTCAACCCGGAGGGGCTCGAGGCCGTCGGTCAGTCCCTCTTCCGTGAGACCGCCAATTCCGGCGGCGCGACCGTGGGACTGCCCAACTCGCCCGGCTTCGGCCAGGTCGTCGCCCAGGCACTCGAGCAGTCCAACGTCAACATGGCCGACGAGATGGCCAACCTGATCACGGCGCAGCGCGCCTACGGCTTCTCGCTCAAAGCCCTCCAGACCATCGACGAGATGATCGGGATGGCCAACAACATCCGGAACCGCTAGCGATCTGTGAAGATTCGGTAACGGCGACGCGGAACGGCTAAAGTCCAGGCACAGCTCGGCCGATACTCTGACCAGTCCGATGAGGATCAACGACTACCGCGCAGCGCAGATTGCGCAGACCTACGGGCCGCAGGGCACGCCCGACGCCGGCAGCAAGGCCAAGAAGGCCGGCTCCCGGACCGACGGCGCGTCGCTCTCCTCGGCCGCGCAGGAGCTGCTCAAGGCGCGCCGCGCGGTCCAGGACGCGCCCGACGTGCGCTCCGACCTCGTCGCCGAGCTGCGCCGCCAGATCCAGGCGGGCACCTACCAGGTGGACGACCGCGCCATCGCGCGCCGGCTCCTCCCCTCGCTCGACCTGGACGCCTAGCCCCTCGCGATGTCCTCGGAGGCGGGAGCCCCCGCCGCCGAGCTGCTCGCCGTCCTCGAGGCGCAGCGCGCCACCTACACCCACCTGTTGGAGCTCGCCCAGGAGCGTCACGCCGCCCTGCGCGCTGCCGATGCCGAGCGCCTCTCCGCCCTCGCCGAAGCCGAGGAACCGCTCCTCTCGCGCGTCAGACGCCTCGAGTCGGCCCGTCTCCAGCTCCTCCGCCCCTGGGCCGAGACGCTCGGCGTCGACCCAGAGGCCGTGACCGTCACCGCGCTCGCCGAGCGTCTCGCCGCCGCAGACGCGGCCGCGCTCGTCGCCGCACGGGACTCCCTGCTCGCGCTCGTCCGCACCCTCGACGACGCCAACCAGCGCAACGCCCAGCTCCTCAACGCCTGCCTCGAGTCGGTCGGCGATTCCGTCCGCCACCTCCTCGAGGCCGTCCAGCTCGACCCCCGCTACGCCCAGTCCGGCTCCCGCTCCGCCCAGGAAGCCGGCCCCCGCCTCACCGACTACCGCGCATGAAACCAGGGGTTTGGGGACCCATCGAGCTTCGCTCGACGGGTCCCCAAGAGTGGCTAGGGGGTGCAGGGGGAGCGCAGCGTCCCCCTGCCGGGTGCGGGCAGAGCCCGCCAACTAGGCCAGCCATCTTCAGGAAACGCCTCCTTGCACCGAAGATTAGAGAAGTAGCTTCCTGATGCGCTCCTCCTTCTTCGGCCTCAACACCCTGCTCCGCGCCCTCCAGGCCCAGCAGCAGGCGTTGGACACCACCAACCACAACATCGCCAACACCGGCACCGACGGCTACTCGCGCCAGCGCGTCAGCATGACCACCACCACGCCCTACACCGCCCCCGCCGGCAACAAGCCCGCCGCCACCGCCCTCCAGCTCGGCAGCGGCGTCATGGTCGCCGAGATCCGCCGCGAGCGCGACCTCTTCCTCGACCTCGAGCTCCGCCGCCAGACCGGCACGCAGGCCGAGTGGGAGGCCATGGCCGGTGGCCTCGCCGAAGTTGAGGCCATCTTCAACGAGCCCAGCGACGACGGCATCCGCAGCCTCGTCTCGGGCTTCTTCAGCGCCTGGGGCGACCTCTCCAACAACCCCCAGAACGGCGCCGCCCGCACCGCCGTGCGCTCCACCGGCGACCAGCTCGCCAACGGCCTCAACGACGCCGCGCGCCGCCTCATGGCCCTGCGCCAGGACGTCAGCGGCCAGATCGCCCTCAAGGTCCCGGAGGTCAACGACCTCGCCTCGCGCATCGCCACCCTCAACACACAGATCGCCAACATCATCTCCCAGGG
>DASTZM010000468.1:0-4293 GCA_035764305.1 Chloroflexota bacterium
GCTCGACGAGCTGATCACACTGTACGGCGCGGGCCAGGCGATCTCGTCGAGCCTCGAGATCCGCGACGTGCTCGACGGCATCCTGGACATGTCGCGGCGTTTGATCCGAGCGGACTGCTGCCTGATCACGGGCACGGACGCGTTGGGCGAGCCGGTGGTGCTGGCGGAGAGCGGCGCGGGAAGCGAGTGGCTCGCCTACCGCTCGACGCCGAGCGTGTGCCTGACGATCAACGCGGTGCTGCGCGACGGCGCGCTGCGGCCGGTGGGCATCCCACCCGTGACAGGGTGGTGCATCGGCCTGAAGGTGCGCCAGAAGGTGATCGGCACGCTCGAGGTGTACGCGCGGGGCGGCACGCCACGTTACGACGAGAGCTACCTCCTGAACGGGCTGGCGACGCAGGCCGCGATCGCGATCGAGAACGCCAAGCTGTACCAGGAGGTGCGCCGGAAGGAGAGCCACCTGCAGGATCTGGTGGAGCGCATGATCCAGGCGCAGGAGGAGGAGCAGCGCCGCGTGGCGTACGACATCCACGACGGCCTGGCGCAGATGATGGTCAGTGCGCACCAGCACCTGCAGACGTTTGGCATCCACCACCGGCGGAACGACTCGCGGGCGGACGAATCGCTGGCGAAGGGGCTGTTCATGCTCCAGAAGTCGATCGAGGAGGTGCGCAAGGTGATCGCCGGGCTGCGCCCGGCGGAGCTGGACGACCTGGGGCTGGTGCCGGCGATTCAGCTTTACGTCCAGTCACTGCGCGACGACCTGGGCTGGCAGATCGAGCTGGTGGAGGAGGTGGGGCGCGAGCGCCTCCCGGCGACGGTGGAGGTGACGGCCTACCGGATCATCCAGGAGGCGCTGAACAACGCGCGGCGCCACGGCGAAGCGAAGCGCGCGCGCATCGAGGTGCGGCGCGACGAGCAGGTGCTAGAGCTGCTGGTGCGCGACTGGGGGCAGGGCTTTGACGTCGCGGCGCTGGATGGGCTGGGCGCGGGCGACACCGAGGGGGGGCACGTCGTGGCGGGGAGGCACGTCGGGGTGCACGGCATGCGCGAGCGCGCCAACCTGCTCGGTGGGAGCTTCGACATCGAAAGCGCGCCCGGCGAGGGGACGACGGTGCACGTGCGGCTGCCAATCCTGGCGGACGGGGACGCGCCGACGCCGTTCCCCTTCAACTTCGGCGAGATTGGCGACTCGCTCGGCGACGGCGCGGGTGTCACTGGCGAGATGACGAGCGGTGGCGCCGTGGGCCATTGGCCCGGGCGCGCGACGCATGAGGCGTGAGATGAGCGACAACGGCAGGACGAACGCCGCGACCGGAAGCGCCGGCACGGTTGGCACGGCCGGCGCGACGGGATCGGGCAAACGGGTGCGGATCCTGTTGGTGGACGATCACCATCTCGTAATCGAGGGACTGCGGGCGGTGCTGTCAACCGACCCCGACCTGGACGTGGTCGGCGAGGCGCGCACCGGCCGCGAGGCGATCGGCGCCGTAGAGCTGCTCAAGCCGGACGTGGTGCTGATGGACATCCGCATGCCCGACATGGACGGCATCGCGGCGACGCGCCACGTCAAGCAGGCGGCGCCGCAGACGAGCGTGATCATGCTCACGATGTACGAGAACCCCGACTACCTGTTCGACGCGGTCAAGGCGGGGGCGAGCGGCTACGTCCTGAAGGACGTGGCCGGGCCGGACCTGCTGGAGGCGATCCATACGGTGGTGGAGGGGGGATCGCTGCTCAACCAGGAGGTGGTGGGCAAGTTCTTGCGCCAGCTGGCAGCAGACGCGCAGACGCAGCCGGCGCAGCCGCTGGCGGCGGGGGTGGGGCCGGAGCGACTGACGCCCCGCGAGCTGGAGGTGCTCCAGCTGATCGCGGGCGGGCTGTCGAACAAGGAGATCGGCGCGCGCCTCTCGGTGAGCGTGGCGACGGTGAAGACGCACCTGGAGCACATCCTCCAGAAGCTGCAGGTGAGCGACCGCACGCAGGCGGCGGTGCAGGCAGTTACCCGAGGGCTGTTACCGAGGTAACCGGCGGCAGGTCGTCCAGACCTCCGGCCTCTACCTGGCGACGGAGGTCGGCGCAGCGCGCGGCGGCCTGGTCCATGCCCGCCTCCGCGAAGGCTGCCGCCGCGCGTCGCAGCGCGTCACAGGTCTCGGCATGCGTCAGGAAGAGGGCGGCACGGCGGTAGTGCGCGACGGCGTTGCGCAGCGCGGGACGTTTCACCCCGCTCCCTGACGCCCTGCGCTCGTGCTGCGCAAGTGCTCGGTGCTTGGTTCCAAACTCGACTTGTTGGCGCTCACGAGGCGTTGCACAATGTGGTACAGAAACTTCGGACATGAGCACCGCTTCCCAGGCACAACAGCGGGCCGACGCCCTTCCCGACGACGAGCTGCGGCGCCTCTACCGCATGATGCTTCTCATCCGCCGCTTCGAGGAGCGCACGGAGGAGCAGTACACGCGGGCGCGGATCGGCGGCTACTGCCATCTGAACATCGGGGAGGAGGCGACGGTCGCCGGCGTGGTCGGGGCGATGGCCGCAGACGACTACCTCTTCGCGAGCTACCGCGACCACGGCGTGGCGATCGCGGTCGGCTCGACGCCGGACGGCGTGATGGCCGAGCTGATGGGGAAGGAGACCGGCGTCGCCCACGGGCGGGGCGGCTCTATGCATCTGCTGGACGTGAAGCACCACTTCCTGGGCGGCTGGGGGATCGTGGGCGGGCAGCTGCCGGTGGCGCTGGGCGCGGCGCTGGCGCTGGAGTACGAGGAGCGGCCGGGCGCGGTGGTGTGCATGCTGGGTGACGCCGCGGTGAACATCGGCGCCTTCCATGAGTCGCTGAACATCGCCGGAGTGTGGCACCTCCCGCTGGTGACGATCATCACCAACAACCAGTACGGGATGGGGACGTCGGTGGAGATGGCGTCGGCCGAGCCCGAGCTGTACAAGCGCGCCAGTGCGTACCGGATGCCGAGCGAGCGTGTCGACGGGCAGGACGTGCTGGCGGTGCGCGAGGCGGCGAAGCGCGCGCTGCACCTGGCGCGGGACGAGCGCCAGCCGTGTGTGATCGAGTGCATGACCTACCGCTACCGCGGCCATTCGGTGGCGGACGCGGCGCACGCCAAGCTGTACCGCACGCAGGCGGAGATCGACGAGTGGATGGCGCGAGATCCGCTGACCATCTTCGGCGACCGGCTGCGCAAGCGCGGGCTGCTCAACGACAAGAGCGCGAAAGAGATGGCAGAGGAGATCGAACGCGAGGTGCAGGCGGCGATCGACTTCGCCGTCTCGAGCCCGGACCCGGACCCGCAGGCGCTCTACGTCCACATGTACAACCAAGCGGCGCAGGCGCAGTTCGCGCGCATGGTGCCGGGGGCGCCGTTCAACGAGCGCCACATCGCGCCGGAACAGGCGCCGCCCCAGGCGCACGCCGGGGAGTCCGAGCAGCCCCAAGAGGGAGTCGCCAGCACCAACTGACCGCGCCGCGGTCCACTTCGACTGATTGGAATAGCCATGCCAGAGCTGTTGTTTCGTGATGCCCTGACCCAGGCCCTGCGCGAGGAGATGCAGCGCGACGAGCGCGTCTTCGTGATGGGCGAGGAGATCGGCCGCTTCGAGGGGTCCTACAAGGTGACGCGCGGCCTGATCAACGAGTTCGGCAAGAAGCGCGTGCGCGAGACGCCGATCGCGGAGGAGGGGTTCATGGGCGCGGGGATTTGGTCGGCGATGCTGGGACTGCGCCCTGTGGTCGAGATCATGACGATCAACTTCATTCTGGTGGCGATGGACATGGTGATCAACCACGCCGCCAAGATCCGCTACATGTTTGGCGGGGAAGTGCAGGTGCCGCTGGTGATTCGCACACCGGGCGGCGCGGGCGGGCAGCTCACGGCGCAGCACTCGCAGTCCTTCGAGGTCTGGTTCGCCAACACGCCGGGCATGAAAGTAGTGGCGCCGGCCAACCCGCACGACGCGAAGGGGCTGCTGAAGAGCGCGATCCGCGACGAGGACCCGGTGCTGTTCCTCGAGAACTTGATGATTTACAACGAGCGCGGCGAGGTGCCCGAGGGGGACTACACCGTGCCGATCGGGCTGGCGAACGTGGCGCGCGAAGGGACGGACTTGACGATCGTGGCGCACTCGTATGCGACGGTGCGCGCGCTGCGCGTGGCAAACCGGCTGGCGCAGGAGGGAATCAACGCGGAGGTGGTCGACCTGCGGAGCCTGCGTCCGCTGGACGCGGAGACGGTGATCGAGTCGGTGCGCAAGACGCACCGCGTGCTGTGCGTCGAGGA
>DASTZM010000469.1:0-2856 GCA_035764305.1 Chloroflexota bacterium
ACCACAGCCCCGTCGAGAGGTCCACCAGCAGGAACAGCGCCGCCGTCGCCGTCGCCCCCGTCACGCCCGCCAGCACCAGGCGTCTCGCCCCCACCCGACGGTACAGCAGGCCCGCCGCCGGTATCGCCGAGACCAGCCCCAGCGCCTGCGGGAAGGACGTCAGCCCCGCCTCCTGTGCCGACAGCCCGCGGGCCTGCTGCAGGTAGAGCTGCAGCAGGAACAGCATCCCCGTCAACCCCGCCGTCGTCAGCACCGTCGTCGCCGTGACGCCCCGGAACAGCCCGTTGCGGAACAGGCGCAGATCAAGCATCGGCTCACGCTGCCTCAGCTCCGTCATCACCAGCGCCGCCAGGCACGCCACGCCCGCCGCGCCCGCCACCCCGACCGGCGGCGACCCCCAGCCGTCCAGCGGTGCGCGCGCGAGCGCAAACAGCGCCAGCAGCAGCCCGACCGCGGCCAGGAGAAAGCCCCGGGCGTCGAAGCGCCCCGGCAGCTCCTCGACCTGCTCGCGCAGGACCGCCAGCGAGAAGAGCAGACCCACCACCCCCAGCGGCAGGTTGACCAGGAAGATCCACCGCCACCCCACGTGATCCACCAGCCATCCACCCAGCACCGGGCCCAGCACCGGCGCGATCACCACCGGAACCCCCATGATGGCCGATGCCCGGGCGCGCTCCGCAGTCGGGAAGGCCCGGTAGGTCATCGCCATGCCCACCGGCGTCAGCATCCCGCCGCCGATCCCTTGCACCACGCGGAACAGCACCAGCGATTCGACGCTCCACGCCAGTCCGCACAGCGCCGACGCGCCGACGAAAAGCCCCAGCGCCCCCACAAAGATCCGTTTGGTGCCGAAGCGGTCGCCCAGCCAGCCCGACGCGGGGATCCACACCGCCTGGCTCAGCAGGTAGCCGATCACCACCCACTCCAGCGCGTCGTTGCCCACGCCGAGCTCGCGGCCCATCGCCGGCAGCGCCACGTTGACGATCGTCGTGTCCAGCACGTCCACGAAGAGGGCCAGCACGAAGGCCGCTGCGACCAGGTAGCGGTACGGCGGCGCCGCCGGCACGGCTCGCGGCGGCGCCAGCGGCAGCGCCGCGCTCATGCCGTATCGCGTGTCGCGTACGCCAGCAGGCTCAGCGCCACCCACGGCTCTGACACCAGCAGCGCGGTGAAGTCCCACTTCGCCAGAAGCACGCACTCCGTCGGCTCCACCGCCACCACCGTCTCCCCCCGCGGCCGGTCGTGGATCACGTCAGCCGCGCCGAAGCACGCGCCGCGCTCGGCCCGCCGGCCAGCCATGTCCACCGCACCGGACAGCACGACGTACACCGTCATTCCGGTGTCGCCCTCGCGCACGATTACCGCCCCCGCCGGATACCGGCGGGTCGTCGCCTGGCGCGCCAGGCGCGCCCGCTGACGCCACCCCAGCGACCGCAGGAACGGCACTTCGGCCAGCGCCAGGTCGATGACCTGCGCCTTCAGATTGTTCTCTCTCAGTTCCACCGACTGGCTCCTTTGCCCATAGCTGGTTGGAGGTGAATCTCCTCGCGTACCTCCAGCTGGGCGCCGAAGTCCATGCTCGTGCTCAGCTGCGGGATCTTGACCTGCGTCTCCGGCGCCCCCTCCGCCACGCGCCTCTGGCGCAGCAGCTGGTACGTCCCGGCGGCGACGCGCTTCAGCACCGGTGCGCCCAGGCGCTGTGACTCGCGCTTTGTTTCGTATTCGGCGTTGCCCTGGCACAGCGCCGCCTCCATCTCCGCCAGGAAGGTGCGGCACCGCTCCGGACTCATCGAGTCACCCAGCTCCGCGTACATCGCGTAGCGCGGCGGCTCCCCCCACTCGACGCACGCCGTGAAGTGCTGCACGTCGAATCCGTGTCCGTCCACCACCCGCATCAGCGCCGCCGTCACCTGGGACTCGGTCAGCTTCTCGCCCGTGATCGACGTGATTCCCTGCCCCTTCCGCACGAACTGGATCACCGGCGTGTTGCGGTAGAAGTCCACCACCCGAACGACGTCGTTGATGTCGTACCGGTAGAGCCCGGAGGAGGTGGTGAAATAGATGTAGTACTCGCGTCCGGCCTCCAGCTGGTCGCACGTCAACAGCTCCGCCCCGGGGTCGTCGCGCCGCTCCTCCGGCAGAAACTCGAAGAAGTGACTCGTTACGTTGAGCACGCCTCCCGCGCCCGAGTCCACCAGCGGCGTCGCCCCTCGTCCCTCGCTCGCCATGTATCCCAGGTCGCGCACCCGGCAGTCGCCGAACGCCCGCGGCAGCTTGCGCAGGTACAGCGGCATCGTCCCACCTTTCCAGCAGCTGATCAGGCGCAGGTTCGGCCACACCTCCGCGGGCAGAAGCTGCCCGCCCCGCCGCAGCAGCGCCGCCAGCTCATCCGCCCGCCGCGGATTCGCGACGAGCGCGGGTGAGGGGGCCGGCGCCGGTCCTTCCGGCAGGAACGCCGGGCTCACCGTCCCGTTGCGGATGTCGCGGATCAGCTCCTCAGCGTAGGCCGTCATCTTCTCCGCCAGCAGCAGGAGCGTCGACGGGTTCGGCGCCACGATCAAGCGGATGTCGCGTGCCAGCGCGTAGCGCAGCGTCAGGTAGTACTTGCGGTCGACCTGCTTGATCCGAGCGAGCTCGTACGGCAGCACGTAGAAGCGCTTGATCGCCCCCGGCTGCGTCCGTGCCAGGTAGCCGGAGATCGCGCCGTACGGGACCCCACCCTCTGTCCGCCCTTCCTCATCGCTGCTCGAGAAGACGAGCACCCGGCCCCGCAGGATGTCCCCGTAGTCCGCGAACATGCGGTGGGTGTGCAGGTGCACGCCGTGGCTGTACTCGCGCAGGTAGCTCGGCGTCACC
>DASTZM010000470.1:0-2478 GCA_035764305.1 Chloroflexota bacterium
CTCGCGCGCATGCGCGAGAAGTACTGGATCCTCACCCTGTGGCTCGCGGTCGGCGGAGGGTTGCTGCTCAACTGGCTGCTCAAGCTCTCGTACGAGCGCGCGAGGCCGCGATTCGACGATCCGCTGCTTACGCTCACCACCTACAGCTTTCCCAGCGGCCATACGGCGGGCGCCGTCGTCTTCTACGGGGTGCTCGCCGCGTTCCTCGTATCGCGTTTCCACCAGCCGTGGAAGCGCCTGGCGTGCGTCACCGGCGCGGTCGTCGCCGTCGCGCTGGTCGCGTTCTCGCGCATGTACCTGGGCGCGCATTACCTGAGCGACGTGCTCGCCGCCATCTGCTCGAGCACCGCGTGGCTGGTGCTCTGCCTTGCCTCGGTCCATGCGCTGGTGCGCCGCAACGCCGGCGAGCGGCGCTACGAGCCAAGGCTCCTCGAGTGGCACTGGATCGCGCTCGGCCTGGCCCTCGGGGCCGTGGTCGCCGCGGCGCTCCTGCTGCCGATGCGCGACTGGTCGGCGCAGCTCCAGGGCTGGCTGGAGCGCACGGCCCTCGTGCCGGCCATGCTCGTCTTCACCGCGATCTACGTGGCGGGCGCCGTTCTGATGATGCCCGCATGGATCTTCCCGATCGTCGCGGGCGTGGTCTTCGGCTTCGCGTGGGGCATCGCCGTCACGCTGGTCGCCGCCACGCTGGCGGCCGTGGCCCCGTTCCTCATCGCGCGCTACCTGATCCACGACAGCGTCGAGCGGCGGGCGCGACGCAACCCCGTATTCAAGTCGGTCGACGACGCCGTCCGGAAGGAGCCGTGGAAGGTGGTGGCGTTGATTCGTATGAGCCCGGTGCTGCCGTCACCCGCGAAGAGCTACTTCCTCGGCCTCACCCGGGTGGACGCGCCGACCTACGCGTGGGCATCGCTGCTGGGAATGCTGCCGGGCCTCGTGCTCAAGGTCTACGTGGGATCGGCCGGGCGCGAGCTGCTCGCCGACAGCGATGCCGGCGCCCTCAAGGCCGCCCTGCTGGCGGCGGGCGTGGCCGCGACGATCGCTGTCACGGTCGTCATGAGCCGCTTCGCGAAGCGGCGGTTGAAGCTCGGCTGATGGCGGGCTGACTCCGGCTCGCCGAAAGGCGTCCGCGCAGTTGCCTCGTGCGCTGTAGCGTGCAGGATTGACCTGGCGCAAAATTCGCTCTCCTGGCCGCCGGTACCGTACCTTGGCCGCCACTCCGAAGAAGGCAGGGAGAGCGCACGTGACAAAAGGTTTCGCATTGCGCTGGCTCGCCGGCGCCCTCGCGGTCCTCGTGGGCGCGTGGCCTGTCGCCGGCCATGCGCAATCCAATCTCGTGAGCAACCCCGGCTTCGAAAGCGGCGCCATCGCCTGGGTGCAGGACGCCTCGGGGGGTCTTCCCATCATCGCCAACGATGCGTCGGCCGCGCGTGCCGGAAGTTGGTATGCATGGCTGGGCGGCTACGTGAGCGGCACGGACACGCTGCACCAGGACATCGAGATACCGTCGGACGCGCAACAGGCGCAGTTGCGCTTCTGGTATCGCATCAGCACGCAGGAGACCTCCTCGAGCCAAGCGTACGACAGCTTCAGCGTGACGCTGACGGACCCTTCGTCGGGTGCCGTGCTCACGACCCTCGCGACGTTCTCGAACCTGACACCCACGTCGGGCTGGACCCAGAGCCCGGGGTATGACGTGTCTTCTTTCCGCGGCGCGCGCGTGCGCCTGCGCTTCCAGGCGACGAACGACGTTTCCAACATCACCAACTTCCGCGTCGACGACGTGTCGCTCACGGCAACATCGACCTCCACGCCTCCGCCCGCGTCCTCCAACTATTCGGACATCTGGTGGAATCCGCTGGAGTCCGGATGGGGGCTCACCATCGCCGACCACGAAACGCAGCTCTTCGTCGTCTGGTACACCTACCGCCAGGACGGCTCGCCGACCTGGTTCGTGATCCCGGGCGGCACCTTCTCGCAGGGGCGGCGCATCTTCAGCGCGACGGCCTACCGGACCACCGGACCCCGTTTCGACGGCCCGTTCAACCCAGGTTTCGTCACCGTCACCCCCGTGGGCAGCATCACGCTCGATTTCGCGCCGCCGGGGCTCGCCGCCGGTAGCGCGCTCTTCAGCTACGACATCGAGGGCGTTTCCGGCAGCCGGCAGATCCAGCGCCAGCCCTTCGGCGATGCCCCGCCGGCCTGGGGTTCGGACTATACGGATATCTGGTGGGATCCGAACGAATCCGGCTGGGGCCTCACGATGGCGCAGCACGGCAACAATGTGTTCGGCGTCTGGTACACCTATGACGCTTCAGGCCAGCCGTTCTTCCTGGTGATGCCGGGCGTGACCTTCAACAGCTCCGCCAGCTTCTCGGGCGTGCTTTACCAGACCACGGGACCGTATTTCGGCGGCCCGTTCGACGCTTCCCGCGTCACCGTGTCGGAGGTGGGCAGCGCCTCCGTGGACATGCAATC
>DASTZM010000471.1:0-2443 GCA_035764305.1 Chloroflexota bacterium
AGGCGCGTGCGCGTGAGCAACCGTTCGCGCGTGACGCGCGTGATCGAGCTCACGAGCTACGCCGAGGTGGTGCTGGCGCCGCCCGCGGCCGACGCGCTGCACCCCGCGTTCAGCAACCTCTTCGTGCAGACCGAGATCCTCGAGGGATGCAAGGCCATCGTCTGCACCCGCCGGCCGCGCTCGGCGGAGGAGCCGGTGCCGTGGATGTTCCACCTCATGGCGGTGCACGGCGCCGAGTCGCTCGAGGTCTCCTACGAGACGGACCGCATGGCCTTCATCGGGCGCGGGCGCTCCACCGCCTCGCCGCGCGCCTTGACCGACGCGACGCCGCTATCCGGAAGCGCCGGCTCGGTGCTCGATCCGATCGTGGCGATCCGGCAGCGCTTCACGCTCGATCCGGAGCAGACCGCGACGATCGACGTCGCCTCGGGCATGGCGGAGACGCGCGAGGGCGCCCTGGGGCTCGCGGGCAAGTATCGCGACCGCCACCTCGCCGACCGCGTCTTCGACCTCGCGTGGACGCACGGCGGCGTGACGCTGCGGCAGATCAACGCCACGGAGTCCGATGCGCAGCTCTACTCGCGCCTGGCCGGCGCCGTCATCCACGCCAACCCGGCGCTGCGCGCCGAGGCCGCCGTGCTGCTGCGCAACCGGCGCGGCCAGTCGGGCCTGTGGAGCTACGCGATCTCCGGGGACCTGCCGATCGTGCTGCTGCAGATCGGCGACACCGAGAACATCGACCTCGTGCGCCAGCTCGTGCAGGCGCACGCGTACTGGCGCCTGAAGGGCCTGGTGGTGGACCTGGTCATCTGGAACGAGGATCGCGGCGGCTACCGCCAGGTGCTGCAGGACCGCATCATGGGGCTGGTCGCCGCCGGCGTGGATGCGCAGGTCATCGACCGTCCCGGCGGCATCTTCGTGCGGCGCGCCGAGCAGATCCCCGACGAGGACCGCATCCTGATGCAATCGGTGGCGCGCGCCATCATCACCGATCGCCGCGGCGGCCTGGTGGAGCAGGTGACGCGCCGCGTGCCGCTGGAGGCGCGCGTCCCGGCGCTGGTGCCCGCGCGCGGCCGTCACATCGAGGCCGCGCACCCGGAGCGCGCGGCGCGCGAGCTGATGCTCGCCAACGGACTCGGCGGATTCACGCTCGACGGCGCCGAGTACGTCGTGACGACGGAGGCGGGCGAGGCCACGCCGGCGCCGTGGGTGAACGTGCTCGCCAACCCCGATTTCGGCACCGTGGTCTCGGAGAGCGGGCTCGCCTATACGTGGAGCGAGAACGCGCACGAGTTCCGACTCACGCCGTGGCACAACGACCCCGTGAGCGACGCGAGCGGCGAGGCGCTGTATCTCCGCGACGAAGAGTCCGGCCACTTCTGGTCGCCGGCGCCGCTGCCGTGCCGCGGCTCCGGTCCCTACGTCGCGCGCCACGGGTTCGGCTACAGCGTGTTCGAGCACCGCGAGGACGGCATCGTCTCGGAGCTCTGGATCTACGTCGCGATCGACGCGTCGGTCAAGTTCTCGGTGCTCAAGGTGCGCAACGAGTCGGGCCGCACACGGCGGCTGTCGGCGACGGGATACGTGGAATGGGTGCTGGGTGACCTGCGGCCCAAGACCGCCATGCACGTCGTCACCGCGATCGACGCCCGCAGCGGGGCGCTCACGGCGCGCAACGCCTACAACGCCGAGTTCTCGGGACGCGTGGCGTTCCTCGATGCGGACGATCCGGCGCGCAGTGTGAGCGGCGACCGCGCCGAGTTCCTCGGCCGCAACGGCACGCTCGAGGATCCGGCGGCGCTGGGCCGCGCGCGCCTTTCCGGGAAGACCGGCGCGGCGCTCGATCCCTGCGGCGCCATCCAGGTCCCATTCGAGCTCGCCGACGGCCAGGAGCGCGAGGTCATCTTCAGGCTCGGCGTGGGACGCAGCGCGGATGAGGCGGCCGAGCTCGCGAAGCGCTTCCGCGGTCCCGGGAGCGCCCGCGCGGCGCTGGACGCGGCGCGCGGCCACTGGCGGCGCGTCCTCGGCGCCGTGCAGGTGAAGACGCCGGATCCCTCCCTCGACGTGCTGGTCAATGGCTGGCTCGTGTACCAGACGATGGCCTCGCGCCTCTGGGCGCGCAGCGGCTATTACCAGTCGGGCGGGGCGTTCGGCTTCCGCGACCAGCTGCAGGACGTGATGGCGCTGGTGCACGCCGAGCCCGCGCTGGTGCGCGAGCACCTGCTGCGTTCCGCGGGGCGCCAGTTCGTCGAGGGCGACGTGCAGCACTGGTGGCATCCACCCTCGGGGCGCGGCGTGCGCACGCACTGCTCCGACGACTACCTGTGGCTGCCGCTCGCGACCGCCCGCTACGTGAAGGCGACCGGCGACGAGCGCGTGCTGGACGAGACGGTGCCGTTCCTCGAGGGGCGGGCGGTGGACGAGGGCGACGACTCCTATTACG
>DASTZM010000472.1:0-6654 GCA_035764305.1 Chloroflexota bacterium
GTAGTAGCGGCTGGGAGCTGGTCGCCCGTCGATGAGGGGGACGGCGACGTCGGCCAGGTCCGAGTCGGACCACGCGCCGGCGGCGCGCCGGCGCTGGCTGCCGGCCCAACCGGGGCGCGCAGGGTCGGTCTGTCCGCCGCAGACGCGCACCGGCTCGCCGCCGGCGCGCTCGCGGCGCAGCTCGACGACGAGCGGGCGCTGCGCGTCGGCTTCGGCGCGCGTGAGGGGGAGGAGATACCAGCCGGCGTCGGCGTCGCGGCCCAGGCGGCGCAGCCGCGCGAGCGGGGTGACGCGACTGCCGCTTAGCTCGACCACGACTCCCGCGTCCTCGGGGGCGGGGCGCTCGGTGCAGATGGCGATGGCGGCGGCGGCGGCGCGGTCCCAGGCGCGCTGCCACGCCGGGGTAGCGGGGTCGGGCAGGCTTAGCTCGCGGCGGACGGCGTCGCCGGGTTGGGAGAGTGAGGCGTACCAGCTCTGTACGAGCGGGATGGGGAGGGAGCCGGCGCCGAGCTGCTGCGCGACGCTGAGCGCGACGGCGGCGAGCGCCAGGCCGACCTGGGCGGTGCGACCCGCGAGCCGTCCGGTGAGCCAGATGGCAATGGGCCAGATGAGTACGGCGAAGAAGGTGATCCCCCAGAAGCGGGACCAGGGATCGATGCCGGACGCAACGGCGCGCGTGCCGAGCAGCGCGATCGCGACGACCGCGGCGGTGGCGGCGAGGACTACCACGCGGCGCCCGCCGAGTGGTGGAAGCGGGTGATCAGCAGGTCGCTGCCAAGGAGGTCGAGGTTGCCGGCGAAGACGAGGACGGCGACGGCGGCGCCGACGGCGGCCCAGCGGAGGCGCGTGAGGCGACCGAGGACGAGGGCGCCGCGCGCGGCCATGACGTAGACCGCGGGATACATGTAGAAGGCGGCGCGGGGCAGCGGGATGAGCGAGAGGATGACGATGGCGGGCAGCAGCCCTGCCATGACGAGCGCGAGCGCCCAGGAGCGGTCCGCGGCGCGGCTCGCCGCGAAGCCGGCAGCGCCGAGCAGCCACCACGGGTAGGGGAACGCGCTGATGAGCGTCCCGCGGATCGCGGCGGCACCGGCGAGCGGTCCGCCGCGGAAGTAGACAAGCACGTCCTGCCATGGGCGGCGGGCGTTGGCGAGCCACGCACCGACCGAGTCGCCGACGGCCGCGCTGTTGTCGGTGGCGAAACTCAGGCCGACGAGCGTGCGGCCCGAGATCTCCCACGCGAGTGAGATGGCGAGCGTGACAAGCGTGGCGGCGGCGAGGCAGCGCCACGGGACGCGGCGCGCCCCGTAGACCCACCAGAAGAGAAGGAGCGGGATGTGAGCGAAGTAGATGGTGGAGGCGACGCCGCCCGCCCACCCGAGCAGGAACCATGTACTGAGCCGTGGTGAGGGCGCAAAGGCGTCTAGTTGCTCGCCGAGCGAGAGGATGAGCAGGAAGGTGGCGTACGCCGCGCAATAAGACATGGGCGTCCCGGCCATGAAGATGAAGCCGTTGCCGCCGGCGACGAGGAGCGACGTGACAACGGCGAGTGGGATGTCACGCCAGCGGTGGCGCACGAACCAGAACGCGGCGGCGCTGGCGCCCCACCAGAAGAGCCAGTTGAGGACGAGGAACCCGCGGTAGGCGCCGGCCCAGGGGATGAAGAGGGTTGCGAGATAGGCGTAGGCGGCGCGGCGGTCCAGGATGCCGCTACCTTCGGGCCCGCGCTCGCCCAGGAACAGGCCACCCAACGTGAGGAAGCCGATGGAGTCCTGCAGAACGGGGAGGGTGCCGATCCAGGTGACGTAGCCCTCGGCGGGGATCTGGTCGTTGGGGCTGTTCACGGGGCGACTGCTGGCGAGAAAGCCACTGCGGCCGGCGGTATGGGTGGCGAGCTCGAGTGCGCAGACGAGGCCGAGTGCTACTAGCCACGCCGCGGTGCGCCGGCGGGGCGACCAGCTGGAGAGCTGCGTCACGGGCGCGTGACAGCGACCGGACCCGAGGCACCGCGGCGCGCGAGCGCGGCGTGCAGCGCGAAGAGCGGCGCAACGGCGGCAGTCCCGGCAGCGAGGGCGGCGAAGGGGAGGACGTGGTGGGCGTAGCGCGGCGCGAAGACCCACGGGTTGGGGACGCCGGCGAGGAAGGCGTAGAAGGGCAGGAGCCCGAGAAGGATGGTTCCGGGGACGAGCCAGCGACGCAGCAGAAGGAGCAGGGCCGCCCCGGCCAGGAACAGCCAGAGCGTGACGGGCTGCGCGCGGAACAGGATGGTGGGGAAGATGCGCACGAGGCCCGTGGCGGTGTACTGGACAAACTGCGACGGCGGCCGAAGCCCAAAGAAGTACGTCATGGGAGAGATAGGCGGGCCGGCGGCCCAGTTGGCGGCGTATGCTTCGGGCGAGGCGTAGCCGGGCTGCCCGACGCGTTCCGGGAACTCGAGGTTGCGATTCACCGTGGCGCCGTAGGTGCCGGGGTAGAAGGGGTCGAGGCGCGTCCACCAGTAGCCGAGGTACATCGGACCGGCGAGGAGGCCGAGCAGCAGGCACGCGGCGGTCCACTCGCGCCACCGCCAGCGGCGAAGCAGAGCGGCGAGGGTGAAGACGGTCCCGGTGAGGACGAGCATGTCGGCGCGCACGAGGACCAGGCCGGCGCCGAGCACGCCGGCGACGGCGACGCGTCCCCACTCTGGCCACCGACCGGCGCGGCGGACGCCTTGCGCGAGGGCCACGGCGACGAGGCCGACGAAGAGGACGGTGACGAGCTCCTCGCGCAGACCGGCGACGCTGTTGGCGATCTGCGCGGTGTTGAGCGCGTAGACGAGGCCGGCGGCGACCCCAACGAGCGGGTGAAGCGCGCGCCAGCCGAGCCAGCAGGTGAGTGCGGCGGCGAGAACCGAGAGCGCGAGGGAGACGAGGCGGCCGTGGAAGGACGAGACGCCAAGAACATTGAAGACGAGCCGGAGGAGCGCAGGCCAGGCGGGCTCGCGCCCGTTGTTCTCGGCGCCGTAGAAGACGGCGAGCGCGCTTGCGCGGTGGTCGTAGCCGGACTGCTCGAGCAGCTCGAAGAGCGCGGATGGTCGGCCGAGGCGGTAGTGAGCCATCTTGTCTGGGAACTCGGCAGCGATGCCTTTGTAGCCGACGGCGTCGGGCAGAAGGAACTCGTAGCGCACGCGCATCAGCTCCTGCCAGCGCGCGTCGGTGGCGACGGCAGCGACGGCAAGGCAGGCTACGGTGAGGCAAACGCGGAGCGACCGCGAGCGCACCAGCCCAAAAGCGCCAATGCTGACGACGACGGCGCCGAACGCAGCACGCGCGGCTGGCATCCCGGCGGCGCGCGCCGCGAGGGAGACGAGCGCTGCGGCGGCGAGGCCGACGGTGACGTGCCGCCACGCGCCCGCCGCCGACGCCGAGCGGCGCAGGGTCCACGTGACCGCGGCGCCGGCGACGGCAGAGTAGGCGAGCGCGACGAACGTCCCGTGCGGCGCCGTGAGCGGATCGACAACGGTGCTGATGACGAAGGAGGGAAGGGCGGTGACCTCGCGATCGAGGGTGTTGACGGCGCTGAAACGGAGCCTGTATTCGGCGGTGGAGCCGAGCAGCGGGCTGAGGTCGAGCACCCGACCGCCGGCGATCTCACCGAGGGTGACGTCGCGCGCGACGGGCTGAAAGGTGCCCGCGGGGCCAGCCGCCATCTCAAGCGCATTGCGGTAGGTCTCGTCGAGCAGGGACGTGCCCTCGGGCGAGAGTGGGCGGTTGTAGAAGTCGGCCTTGAGCAGGACGAGCGAGTCGGGTGGTCGGGTGAAGCGGAACGTGATCGACCCGCTGCCCCCCGGCGGGAGCGTCAGGCCGCGCAGGCCGAGTCCGAAGCCGGTGCGCGATTCGAGCTGGGGGTCGTCGCCGATAGAGTAGTTAAAGAAGGAGCGGTAGGCGTTGTACCGCTCGGCGTCGGCCGGGTCGGGACGGGCCCAGCCCTGCATAGCGGAGGGGAAGAGGGTGGCACACAGCGCGCCGCCGAGGAAGGCCGCGACGAGCGGCGGGGCGACGCGCCGCCACCAGCCGCCGAGCGCGGGCAGTGCGCGCCGGGCGGCGATCCAGGCGCTGAGCGCGGCACGGCCGCGACGGGCGTCGACCGAGAGGACAGTGCCGAGGAGAACGACGAGGACCAAGGCGGGCGGCGTCTCCGGGACGAGGAGCACCTGCAGGCCGAAGGCGGCGCCGAGGCGGGCCAGGCGCGCGGCGTCGAGAGTGCCGGCGGCGAGGAGGAACGCGAGAACCGCGATGGCGGCTGCCACGGGGATGGGGAGGGCGCGCAAAAGGGCGGGGACGCCGTGGCGCAGCCAGGCGGCGAGCGCGCCGGGGTGACGGGCGTTGAGGGCGAGCGCGGCGAGGAGCGCGGCGGCGAGCAGCGGGTCGAGGAGGGTGCGCCAATGGCCGGCGACCCACTGCACGGGGGCGATGAGGCGCAGCGCGGCGGCCGGGTCGGCAAGGAGGAGAGCGGCGGCGCAGAGCGCGGCGACGAGGACGGTGATGCGTGGTATGCTCGGCACCTTCACGCGGGCCTCCGGAACCGGGCGCGCCGGCCACGCGAGCGTCGCCGACGACACCGGCGCCGCGCTCGGGACGCGAGCGTCGCCGGCCGTCACCTGCGGGTCACCGAAGTCACCGCGAACCACCACGCGCACGAAGGCTACCCACCCCCGGGATGAAACCCGCCCTGCTGGCCTGGCTCGTCTGCCCGGCATGTCGTGAACCGCTGCGCTGCGACGCGTCTGAGACGCGCGGCGAGGAAATCCTGGAAGGGACGCTGACGTGCGGCGCGTGCGGCGCGCGTTACACGATCACGCGTGGAGTGCCTCGCATGGCGCCGGCCGCGCTGGCGCCGGAGCAGGAGCGCACGGCGCGCGCGTTTGGCTACGAGTGGCACCGGTTCGATCGCTTCCATCCGGAGTACGAGCGCCAGTTCCTGGAGTGGGTCGCGCCGCTGACGCCGGAGGATTTCGCAGGGCGGATGGTGCTCGACGCGGGCTGCGGGATGGGACGCCACACGCTGCTGTCGGCAAAGTTCGGCGCCGCGCCGGTGATCGGGGTGGATCTGAGCGCAGCGGTCGACGTGACGTACCGCAACACGGCTGAGCTTGCGAACGTGCACGTGGTGCAGGCGGACATCTGCAATCTGCCGTTCCGCGCACCGTTCGACCTGGCGTACTCGGTGGGGGTGCTGCACCACCTGCCCGACCCGGAACGGGGGTTCCTCTCGCTGGTGTCGCATCTGAAGCCGGGCGGGCGCGTCGCGGCGTGGGTGTACGGCGAGGAGGGGAATTTCGCGGTGACACGCATCCTGAACCCGGTCCGCCTGGCGGTTACGTCGCGGCTGCCGCTGCGGGCGCTGGACGCGCTGAGCTGGCTGCCGGCAGCGCTGGCGTACCCGTTCCTCAAGACGGTCTTCCTGGCGATCCAGCGCCGGCCGGCGCTGAGGCAGAGGCTGGGGTGGATCCCGTATCTGGAGTACGCGTGCTACCTGTCGGAGCTGGGGCTGGTGCCGCTCCACTCGATCGTGTTTGACCATCTGGCGCCGGAGATCTCGTACTACCTGCGCCAGGAGGACGTGGAGGGATGGTGCCGGCGCGCGGGGCTGGAACACCGCGTCGTGGAGTGGCACAAGCGCTACTCGTGGCGGGTGCAGGGACGGAGGCCGACGGGCGAGGGATCGATGGACGAGGCGGGAGCGGTGGGCGAGGCGTATAGGAGGGGGAGCCGCGTCGGGGTTCCCGGCGTGGCGTACAGTTCGGCCGCGTCCACCGATGGTCGGCACGGATAGCGGCGCGGCGAGGACGGAGGCGGGAGCGCAGCCCGAGCGCGCCGCGGGCCGCGTGGTGGTGGTGATGCCGGCGTACAACGCGGCACGCACGCTGCAGCGTACGTACGATGAGCTGCCGCACGCGCGGATCTCCGACGTCATCCTGGTGGACGACGGGAGTCGCGACGGCACGGTGGACCTGGCGCGCCGGCTGGGGCTGAAGGTCTTCGTGCACGTGCGCAACTTCGGGTATGGCGCCAACCAGAAGACGTGCTACCTTGAGGCGCTGCGGTCGGGCGCGACGATCGTCGCGATGGTGCACCCGGATTACCAATACGACCCCCGCATCCTGCCCGAGTTGCTCCGGCCGATTGAGACGGGCGAAGCGGACGTCGTATTTGGCTCGCGACTCAAGGGGAACCCGCGCGAGTCTGCGCTGGCGCAGGGGATGCCGTGGTGGAAGTACGTCAGCAACCGCGCGCTGACCTGGCTGGAAAATCGGATCTTTCGGCTGAACCTGTCCGAGTTTCACACGGGGTACCGGGTCTACAGCCGGCGCGCACTGGAGCACGTCAACTTCCAGGCAAACGCGGACGGCTTCATCTTCGACCAGGAGATCGTGGCGCAGTTCGTGGAGTGCGGCCTGCGGATCGCTGAGGTGGGCGTGCCGGTCCGCTACTTCCCAGAGGCGTCGTCGGCGAGCGTTCGCGCGAGCCTGGGATACGGGATGGGAATCATATTCCTGTTGACGCGGTACGTACTGCACCGCATGGGCGTCGCGCCGTCGATGCAGTTCAACTGCCTGGCGGGGCGCTACGCCCCGGCGACCTGAGAGCCTCCGAGGCGTGGCGACGAGTCTGG
>DASTZM010000473.1:0-6376 GCA_035764305.1 Chloroflexota bacterium
CCAGGGCATCCATCGCCCCACCTCCGCCCGACGGCGCGCGTCGCCCTGCCACCTCCGCCAGCACACGCACCATGAGCGCCGTCGGCACAGACGCCGACACCACCCCGGCCAGCGCTGCGCGCCGCGACCACGCTGCGCATCGCAGCAGCACATACAGCAGCGCCGCGCCGCTCGCCGCGTACGCCGCCGCCAGGAACGTCGGCTGCGGGATCGCCGACCGCTCCGGGATCGCGTTCACGTTCAGCGCCGGCAACACTGTCACCGGCGCGTCCGTCGTGTTCCGCGCCGTGAATCGCAGACGGTACACCCGACTCGCGCCCAGCGCAGGTGTCAGGTCGAACACCTCGTCCGCCACCACTTCCCCCACCGACCGATTGGCTAACAGCGGGCGGTACGCCTGTCCCTCCCCCGCCGACACCTCCAGCGCGTTCTCGAACCGCCGATCTGTGAGTCCCCGCCCATCGTCCGCCACCGCCCGGTTGTAGAAGTTCGGCCGCAGTAGCACCGTCGTCTCTGGGTTGCGCTCCAGCCGGATCACTAGCTCACCCGACGCGCCCGGCGGCAGCGTCAGCCCGTAGTACCCCGCCTCAAACCCCTCCCGCCGCTCGGTCGCGGCATCCTCCGGCACACCCCGGTACACGAATGACGCGTAGTAGCTGAAGCGCTGCGTGTCCGGCGGATCGACCGCCGCGAAGCCGCGCATCGCGTCGGGCCACACCGCCGCTGCCCACGCCGCCGCGCAGAGCGCCGCCACCGCCGCCAGACTCGCCTCCGCCGCGCGCCGGCCGTGCCGCACCACCGTGCGCTCGCCAATCTCCGCCGCCCGCGTCAGGAGGCTGACCCCCTGCCGGTCCAGCGCCAGCACCATCACCGCCAGCGCCGCTGCCAGCAGCGTCGCCGGCAGGTGCTGGTAAAGCGCCAGCTGCACACCCAGCAGCGCCACACGCAGCGCCGCCTCTCCCGGTGACAGCGCTCCCCGCGCTATCTCGAGCAGCGCCAGCAGCGCAACCGCCGCTAGGAGTCCAACCCCCCAGCGCGCGGCCGGGCGGCCCTGCGCCGCGATGAAGCGCGCGGCCTCACCTGGGGCCGCCGTGTTGGTCAGCAGCAGGCTCAGCGCCGCCGCCAGCGCCAGCGGCGCCGTCAGCTCCCGCCACCAGCCGCCCAGCCAGAGTGCGGCGTCTACCACTGCGTCCCCTGCGAGTGGTGGAACCACAACGCCAGTTGGTCCAGCCCCACCAGGTCGGCGTTCGTCAGCGCCACCAGGAGCGCTGTCAGTCCCACCACGATCGCTCTGCGCGCCGGGCGGGACGGCGCGCGCTCGGCCAGCCATCCGATGCCCACTGCCGCCGTCGCGTACACCGCCGGGTACATGAAGTACGCCACCCGTGGCAGGTTGAAGCGTGTCGAGAACGCGATCGCAGGCAGCGCCGCCGCCACCATCACCGCCAGTGACCACCGTCGCGCCAACGGGCCGCTCACCGCCAGTCCCACCGCCGTCAGCGCCCACCAGGGGTAATAGAACGCCCCCACAAACATGCCACGGATCGAGCTGTGGTGCACCTGCCCTACCACGTACGCCATCCCACGGCGCGTGAGGTCCACCCAGCCGTTCGCTGCCTCGCCCGCCAGGTCGTTGTTCCCGCCGGAAAAGGACAGCCCCAGCAGCGCCGCCGCGTAGCGCTCCCACCCCAGCACCAGCGCCAGCGTCACACCACTCCCCGCCGCCAGCCCCACCCATCGCCCGCGCCCCGCACCGAACAGCCAGAAGAACATCAGGCACGGCAGATACACCAGGTACACCAGCCCCGCCGCCCCCGTCGCCCATCCCATCCGCAGCCACCTCCTCAGCCGGCCCCGCCGTCCCTGGCCTGCCTCTTGCGCCCACACCCCCAGCGCGTCCGCCGCCACCAGCAGCACCGCGAACGCCGCGAACGCCAGCGCGTGCGCTTGCGGCGCCGTCGACATGAAGACGAACCCCTGCCCCGTCGCCGTCAGCGTCGCGGCGACAACCGGTGCGCCGCGCCCCGGCCAGCGCCGCCGCACCAGCCACCACACCGCCAGCGACGCCACCCACCACGCCACCAGGTTAATCAGCGTGAACGCCCAGTACGTGCCCAGCGGGCGCGTCACCAGCGAGACGAGGTACACGTGCGCCGCCCGTCGGTCGAACTCGCTCGGCGCCGGCGGCGCCTCGCCCAGGAACAGCTTGAGCATCGAGAGCAGGAACAGCCCGTCACCCTGCGCGACGTGCCCATCCAGCAGCGTCGCGTAGCCATCCGCCACCGTCCAGTCCACCACCCCCGTCGTCGGACGGCTCGTCGCCAGGAACGGGTTGCGCTCGTCCGCGTGGAGCGCCAGCTCCACGGTGCAGACCAGCAGCAGCCCGCCCGCCAGTGCCCACCACCGCACGACGCTGTCAGCGCCTTGCCCGCTGCCAAGCTCTGAGGCATCCGCCGCGGGCGCGTCGGCCCCCGGCCACGCCGAGCGCAACATCGTCAGGCCCGCCCACGTCACCGTGAACGCGATCAGCCACACCGAGACCGCCAGGTCCAGCTGTCCCCGCCAGGTCAGCATGAAGTCCGCCTGCGTCGGGAACTGCAGCGCCGCCAGCGCGACCAGCGCCGATAGCGCCGCCGCTGTCCCCGTCACGCTGAACGCGCGAACGCTCACCACCGCGACGCTACTCGAACGCGCCCGTCGGGGTGGACGGCGCAGATGGCACACTCCCGCCGCCCCGCCCACCGATGGAGACCGGCTCCCCAGACATCCCCAATCTGCCCCCCCGGGCGCGCGCATGGTCCCCCACCGCGCTCCTGGCCGAGACCGACCCACGTGATCGCCGCTCGGTCATCATCTTCGCGGCCGTCGTCCTGCTCGCCGTCATCCTGCGCGTCGGCACCTGGGATCCGGTCGCCGACGGCGCGCGCGGTCGCTTCGCCAAGACCGCTGTCCTCGGCGCCGTCGCGGCCGGGACCGTCTGGTTGCTCGTGCGCGTCCAAAGCCGACCCGGCAGCCCGGTGCCGCTGGTCTGCGCGCTTCTCGTCCTCTTCACCGGCGACGCCGTCCACTATCTGCGCCTGACCAATCCCATCACGCGCGGCGCGCCCGTCGTGTCGCTCGACACCGCGTTCACCGACGAGGCCGCCGCGCGGCGCGGCTGGGACCTGGAGACCGCTGGCGGCGGGCGCATCGCCGCCGAGGGCGGCGCGCTCCGCCTGGAAAGCCCACCCGGCGGCAGCGCCTACGTCATCGCCCGCCTCCCCGAGCCGCCCGACGTGCTCAAGACCTGGTGGCTGCCCGTCGGCCTGATGGACCGCGAGCGAAGCGAGCGCGTCACCTGGCGCGCCGGCGTCCAGCGCACCGGCGGTTTCTACGCCGTCGTGGAGATCCGCCGCTTGCTCGTGCAGGTGGTCAGCTACGGCCTGCACGTCACCTACCCGGACCAGAACAATACCCAGCGTGGCACCGAGATAAATCATCCCATCGGCACCGATGGCCAACCCCACGACTGGCGCCTGACCCGCGCCCGCGGCGAGATCACTCTCGATCTGGACGGGCGTCAGGTGTGGAAGGCCCCCGAGCGCGAAGCCATCAACCAGGTGCGCCTGGGCGACTCCAAGACCGACCCCGCCCACGGCGGCGTGATGCGACTCGAGCGCGCGTCGTACGCGTCGTCGCTCATCCGTGACTGACCGCCGGCGCCAGGCCGAGCTGCGCCACGGCCGCATCATCGCCGGGCGCGCCGCCGCCGTCTGGGGACAGCACGGCGTCGCCGGCCAGGCGCGCGTCGCGCGCCGCAGCGCGCTGCTCGCGGACGCCGTGCGCGCCGTGGCCGGCAGCATTGTCCTCGAGCTCGGCTGCGGTACTGGCGAGTACACCGAGCGCCTCGCCGCCTCGGGCGCCTCGCTCGTCGCGCTTGATCTTGTCCCTGACCTGATCCGAGTCGCCGCCGCGCGGGCACTCCCAGCTCCGGTCCGCTTCGTGCTCGGCGACGCCGAGGCGCTGCCCTTCCAGGACGCGTCCTTCGACGGCGTCGTCGGCAACGCCGTCCTGCACCATCTCCGCCTCGCGCCCGCTCTGCAGGAGATCAGGCGCGTCCTCCGTCCCGGCGGCTGGTGTGCCTTTACCGAACCCAACATGCTCAACCCCCAAGTCGCGCTCATGAAGAACGTGCCGCCCCTCAAGCGCCTGCTCGGCGACACGCCCCATGAGACCGCGTTCGTCGCCCCCTTCATCCGCCGCCGCTTCGAGGAGCAGCGTCTCCGAGTCGCCCGCGTCGAGCCCTTCGACTGGCTCCACCCGGCGGTACCCGCAGCCGCGGTGCCCGTCGTCCGGCGCCTCGAGGTGCGCTTGGAGCGCCTGCCTCTGCTCTCCCACATCGCCGGCTCGCTCGCCATCGTCGCCCGGCGCGAGCCGTAGCGCGATCGCCCCGCTCGTACCGCGCCGCTAGTACAGCGCTACCAGCGGCTTGCCGGCGGGGTCCTCGATTCGCAGCTCGATCACATAGCGCCCGCGCTGTGTCGGACCCGGACTGCTCCAGCTCCGCCCATCGAAGAAGGCGCTCGCCTCCAGCCCGGCCGTCGGCTTGTATGTGAACGTACCGCAGATCTCGATCGGGCGGTCGCTCGCGTCCGGCGCGCGCTGCAGCTCCAGCACCGCCCGCGGCGCGCGCTCCAGCACCGCCCGCGTTACCGGCACGCGGTAGAAGCCCACGCTCGTCGGCTGGGGCCGCGGCCCGTATGCCACCGCCTGCGTCACCCGCGCCACGCGTTCTCCTCCCAGCGTCAGTTCCAGCCCGTCGCCCTCCTCCAGCGGCCCGCGCGCGCACACGAAGATCGCCGCCGACCGCGCGCGACTCCACCATCGCTCCCACTCAGCGCTCCCCAGCGGCAGCGCGATGGTGTGGCGCACTCGCTCGGCGGGAGACCGGAGCTCGACCGTCCACTGCGAGGGCGGCGGGTCCTCCACCCGCCGCGGGATGACCCCCTGCAGCGCCGTCAGCGCCAGGAGCCCGCCTGCCGCTCCCAGTTGCCAGTGCGGCCCCGCCGCGGCCAGGCCCGCCACCAATGCTCCCCCCATGACCACCACGAAGAACAGCCGCGCCAGCGCCGTCGCGGGAGGGACGCCCGCGCAGCTCACCACCGCCGCCCCGCCCAGCAGCGCCCAGGGCAGCCACCCGACGCGGCGCACGGTGTGTGGTATCAACTCGACCTCGGCATGTGGACGCCCGGCGCCTCTGCCGCCGCCGGCGCCACCGCGCTCGTGGCCTTCACCGCCTCCTGGGCCCCCTGGCTTCCAGAGCCGCTCGGCCTCTTCGCCGATGCTGTGATCAACGAGTGGATCGTCTGGTTCACGGGGCTGTACCTCGGTTCGCTCGCCCTCGTTTCAGTCCTCGAACGTCTGCGTCCCCGCCCGCGCGCCCATCCCGAGCCGCATCCAGGTATCCGTCCCCGTCCGGCCCCGTGACCACTACCGCCCTGCCTGCGCTCGACCGCTGGCACCGCACCGCCATGAGGCGTCGCACTGCGGCGCACTTCGACCGCTACGCCGCCACGCGCGCCGCCTGGCGCGCCCTCAGCCCGCTCTACTACGGCACCATCGAGCGACTCTGCCGGCGCGAGATCCCGCCCGGTGCGCGCGTCCTGGAGGTCGGCTGCGGGGTCGGCGACCTCCTCGCCGCCGTGCGCCCCTCTTTCGGCGTCGGCATCGACGTCAGCCGCGCCATGATCGCCGAGGCACGCCGGCGCCACGCCTCCAGCGCGCCGCTCCACTTCTACTGCGCCGACGTCCACGACCTGGCGCTTGCGTCCGGCGCCCCGCCGTTTGACTACGTCATCTGCTCTGATCTGCTCGGGCACCTCGCCGACATCCAGGTCGCGCTCGCCGCCATCCGGCGTGTCTGCTCCCGCACCGCCAAGGTCGTGATCACGTACTGGAATTTCGCCTGGCAGGTGCCTCTGCTTCTCGCCGAGCGAGTCGGCGCCAAGATGCCCCAGGGCGCGCAGAACTGGCTCGGCATGGCTGACGTCGACAACCTGCTCCGCCTGACTCACTTCGAGACGCTCCGCGAGGGGACCGAGATCCTGCTCCCCAAGGACGTGCCGCTCCTCGCCCCGCTCCTCAACCGCGCCGCCATCCGGCTCCCGTTCCTGGACCGCATGGGTCTGTGCACGTACTGGGTTGCCCGTCCCGCCCCCGTGCCCGCCCCCGCCGCGCTTTCCACCAGCGTCATCATCCCCTGCCGGAACGAGGAAGGGAACATCCCCGCCTGCATCGACCGGCTCCCGCCGCTCGGCACCCACACCGAGGTCATCTTCGTCGACGGCGCCTCCACCGACGGCACGCGCGACCGCATCCTGGAGCAGATCGAGCGCCA
>DASTZM010000474.1:0-6311 GCA_035764305.1 Chloroflexota bacterium
GTCGGTCTGCGCGACGGCGAGCGCGAGGTCCTGCTCGGCGCAGTGGCGGTGGAACGCGCGCACGCGCTCGCCGTACGACGTGCCGAGTTTCGCGTCCACTTGCGCCGCGACGATCGACAGGCCGAACAACGCGTCGGTGCCGATCTCCTTGACGAGCACGACGAGCGTGCCTCCCAGCCGCGTCGCGGTCTCGATCAGCCGGCTGCGGCTGAGAAGGTCGTCGGCGGTCCTGGGTGGGACGAAGTAGCGGCTCGTGCCGTCGACGACCGCGAGGTCGCGGTGGATGGGGTCCTCGGCCATCTCGTAGTCGATCGCCGCGTGGCGAGCCGCCAGGCCGATCACCGGATGGGTCGTGACGTCGGGCACGCGCGCGCCGCGGTAAAAGACGCGCCGCGAGTCGCGCAGGCTCTGGAAATACTGTTGGGGAGAACGGAGTGGCATGCGGCGCTGATTATCCGGCGTGCACGCGCCGAACGGCTTCGGCGACGTCCCGTACGTCGGGGAGGAAGGCGTCGCGCAGCGGCTTGGCGAGCGGCAGCGGCGCGTCCGGGGCGGCGACGCGTGCCACGGGGGCATCGAGGTCGTAGAAGCAGCGCTCGGCGATCGTCGCGGCGATCTCAGCGCCGAAGCCACCCGTGCGCCACGCCTCATGCGCCACGACGAGGCGGCTCGTCTTTCGGACAGACTCCTCGACCACTTCAGTACGCAACGGCGAGAGACACGCGACGTCGACGACCTCGACCTCGATTCCCTCCGTGGCGAGCAGGTCGGCGGCGCCGAGTGCCTTGTGCACCATCCACCCCGTCGCGGCGATGGTGACGTCACGCCCCGCGCGCCGGACGAACGTCGAGTCGAGCGGTGTGACGTGGTCGCCGGCGGGCACCTCGCCGCGCACGCCGTGATAGAGCCACATGTGCTCGAAGAACAGGACCGGGTTGGGATCGCGGATCGCGGCGACCATCATGCCCTTGGCGTCGGCCGCGGTGGCGGGCATCACCACCTTAAGGCCGGGGACGTGGGCAAACCAGGCTTCGTAGCTCTGCGGGTGACCGCGGTACGGACCATCTCCGACGCGTGTACGCAGGACCATCGGGACGCGCGCCGCGCCGCAGGTCATGTAATGGAGGTTCGCCGCCTGGAGGACGATCTGATTCATCGCGGTGGGCAGGAACTCGCCGAAGCTGACTTCGACGATCGGTCGCTTGCCGGTGAGCGCGGCGCCGACGGCTGCCCCGACCATGGCCGACTCCGAGATGGGCGTGTCCTTGACGCGCCGGGGGCCGAACTCCTCGTAAAGCCCTTTGGAGCCCTGCATCGCGCCGCCCATCGCGCCCACGTCCTGGCCCATGAGGAACACGCTGGGGTCGCGGCGCATCTCGTCGCGCATGCCCTCAACGAGCGCCTCGACGAAGGTGAGGCGTCGACCAGACGGTGTCTCGGGCTGACTGCCGGTGAAGTCGACGCTGGCCGGGCTGATGGTGGTCACGACGCGTACGCCTCACCGAGTCCGATGTCAGCCGCATCGCACGACGGTGCTGCCTGGGCGACCTCGACCGCGCGAGCGACTTCGTCGCGGGCGTCCTGCCAGAGCTGGTCAAGATCGTGGCGCGTGACCTCGCCGGCCTCAAGCAGCTGTCGCTCGAGCCGAGTAATGGGATCTCGCTCGCGCCACGCGGCGACGTCTTCGTCGCGACGGTACCCGCCGGGATCGGAAGCCCAGTGCCCGGAGAGGCGGTAGGACTGCGCCTCGACCAAGCTGGGGCCGAGTCCGGCACGGGCACTCTCAACTGCGTGCTCCACCGCGGCACGCACGGCGAGCACGTCGTTGCCGTCGACGGCGACGCCGGGCATGCCGTAGCCGGCGGCGCGCGCGGCGATGGTGTCCGTGGCAAGCACCTGGGAGAGGTGCAGTGAGATCGAGTACTGGTTGTTCTGGCAGACGTAGACGATGGGCAGCTTCCAGACGGCGGCGAGGTTGAGCGCCTCATGGAAGTCGCCGCGGTTGGAGGTGCCGTCGCCGAACGAGCAGACGACAACACGGTCACCGCCTTCATACTGGTAGCCGGTGGCGACACCGGTGGCGACCCCTAGGCTGGTCCCCAAGTCACCCGCGACCCACGGGAGGCAACCCAGCTCGAACGGACCGGTGAAGCCGAGCGCGCGTCCCCTGGCGTAGCCGTTGGCCTTAGCGAGCGCCTGGCCGATCAGGCGCGCGAGATCGGCGCCGCGGAGGTAGTAGGCGATGAACGGGCCGCGGTAGTGCGCAGCGATGAAGTCGTCCGAGCGCAACCCGTAGAAGGCGCCGACGATGGCTGCTTCTTCGCCCTCGGCGGGGAACCAGCGCGGGTTGAGCTCGCAGCAGGTCTGCTCCAGGACGCGACTGAGAATCATGAGCCGCAGCAGGTCGCGCCCATGGGCGTGTGGCGCCGGATGGTTGATCCTGGTGGGTGCTGCCGTCGCCATCCCGCGGCGAGGGGTATACCAGTGTTTGGGGGGTGGTGGACGCCGGCTGCAAGAGGCCCCAGAGCGGGACCCGCCATCAGGGAGCGTGCTAGAATCAGGGCTCAGCGCAGAGCGCGCATGCGCCGATGTAGCTCAGAGGTAGAGCAGCTGTTTCGTAAACAGCTGGCCGCCGGTTCGAATCCGGCCATCGGCTCCAGCAGTCGAGGCGACGCGGCGCACCGTCAGCGGGCGCGGCGCGTGGGGGTAGGAGTGGGAGAGCCGGTCAGCTCGTCAAGGCGCTGGCGAGCCTGGAGGGCATACGAGATAAGCAGCGGGCGCTCGTCGTAGATGCCCGATTTGTATTCGTTCTCGAGCGCGACGGCGTAGTAGTAGACCTGGTCGCTCTTGGACTGGTAGGCGACCAACCGGGCAAGCTCGAGGGTCTCCTGCATCCGCGCGGTCCAGATGCCCATGTCCTTCGCGATCGGGTCCGCGACGTACTGTGCGTGCAGGACATCGAAGTCGCTTAGCACCGTGCGCAGCTTCTGCTTCCACGTTCCGACGGTGGTCATGCGCAGCGCGGAGTGCTCGTACGTCCACTCAAGCTCTGGTCCCGCATCCGCCAAGAGACACGGACTCTCGGCTGCCTCCGCCGGACTAAGCTCAGGCGACGGCGTCGGCGTGGCTGTCGGGGTGGGCGTCACACTCGAGCCCGTCGTGCTCGCAGACGACGAGGTGGTCGACGTCGTTCCAGATCCCAGCAGGTCGGCACCAATGCTCACTGCGGTAACGCCCGGGCAGCGGAAGGTCACGGTGACGGCGGGGCCGGGTGTCCGAGTGGGCGTGGGCGTCACGCTCGGCACACCCTGCGCGCCAGCGGGCGCCGCGAGCTGGGCGAGAAAGAGCGCCGCCGAGGTAAAGCAGAGCGCCGCCGCGCCGACGCGGCGCGCCCGATGGGGACGCGGGGCATCGATACGGTCATTGGCGCCCGCCGAAGACATCGCGGAAGAATAGTCGGCACTTTCCCGGGCGCCTGAAGGGCCGGGACTTGCTGCCTACTCGGCGGTGGGCGCTGCGGGAGTGGGAGGGGCCTCCTCCTCTCGACTCGCGTCGTCGGGGGCGACCCACGGTCGCGGCGCCGGGCTGCCGGCCAGGACGTACACGACCAGCGTGGCGGCCAGAGACGCGACGTACGCCAGGGGCCCGGGCTCGCCACCGCGGATGAGCCAGAAGGTCGTCCAGGCGGCGGCGCCGGCGGCGAGCGCGCCGAGCAGACGCAGCCCTGCCACGGCAAAGCGGGACACGGTGGGCGCTAGTGTAGTCGCTCCTCCCGATTGGCGCTCCGACGCGTGCCAAGGGGCCGAGCAATCAGCAAAGTGGGCGGAGCTAGAGGCCGAAGCGCTTGAAGAGCACGCGGAGCAGCGGGACGGCGGCCAGCCCGGCTGCGCCAACGGCGGCGGCGGTCACGGGTACCGGCGCCTTGCGGACCTCCTGGGACGCCTTCACTGTCCTGGCGGCCAGGGGTGCCACCGCTTCGGCAACGCGCGCCAGGACGGGATGATCGGGCTCACCAGCGGGCGGCTTGGGCGGCAGCTCGTCGGGGTCCTCGGGCTTCTCGTAGGCCACGGCCAGCAACGGCGCGGCTCGCTCGACCGTCGCGCTGACCAGCGCCGCGCTCGCGGGGCGCGTGAGCCCCATGCCGTCACCCGCAATGACGAGCAGGGCGCCGGGTAGGGCGTCAAAGCGCGCCGGCGTCGAGCCCACTACCTTCGAGTCGGCGACCACCGGCAGCGCCTCCGCGGTCTGCACCTCCACGCGCATCGCCTGCCAGCGCTCGACCGACGCGTCATCGGTTGGCGTGCCCATCTTGAGCGCCAGGAACCGCTTCGCGATTGCCGGCTGATCCATGTCGCGGTAGACCTGCACATCGAGCAAACCATCGTCCATCCGCGCCTCCGGCAGCGTGACGATCCCAGCTCCGTGGCGCGGCGCATTGATGAGCTCGACGAGGAGCGTGCGCGTTCTGGCCGGCGACTTGCTGCCGTTCAATCTCAGAAGCGTCTCGGTGGGGCTCATGTTCATTGCCACCGGCAGGGCCTCCGCACCGGTCTCCCAACGCCCCTTTTCGACGTCCTGGCCGACCGGCATCAGCGCCGCGCCCAGGCCCACCCCCGCCATCTCTATGAAGAGCTTCGGCTTCTTCATCCCGCGCGCGATCACGCGGCCGACGTCGATCGGCCGCGTCGCGCCGCTGGCAATCAGCGCCACGGCCTGGTCCAGGTCGGTCGGGATGCCCAGGCAGGTCGCGACGTTGTTGTAGGTGCCCAGCGGCAGGATGCCCAGGACGGCCTGGGTGCCGATCAAGCCGGATGCGACGGCTTCGACGGTCCCATCGCCGCCGGCGGCGATGACCAGCGGGTAGCCGCGCTTGGCCGCGCGCTTGGCGTCGCGCCGGGCGCGCTTCTTCTTGATCTTGACCTTCACATCCACCTGGATCCCAGCCAGCGCAAGCTTCTCGGCGATCTCGCGCGTGCGGAGCAGGCTGTCAGCCTTGGGACCCGACTTGCTGTTGACGATCAGCAGCGCGCGGCGCCGCTCGGCGAGTGCCGCGACGTGCCGCGCCACGGATTCACGGTTTCCTTGTCGCGCCTCCTCGACTCCGGGCGCGTCGCGCAGGAGCGCATGCGCTCGGCGATCCTCGTCTCGTGCGAGCGCCGCGGAGCGCTTGGCCAGCTTACGGACCGTCTTGGCAACCTTCGCGGCGCGCCGCGCGGCACGGGCTGCCTCCCTGGACTGGGCCTTTCCAGGCTTCCTTGCCACCGTGGCCTACCCTGAAACGCAAGCGACGTGCCAAGCCGCTGGTACCAGCGGTGGGCGGCACACATCTTGCGTTCTGAAGGGGGCGCGCGCAGAGCGGGCAGGCTCTCCAATGGTTCAGAACACCGCGGCCATGACCACCGTACTAGTGGTCGAAGACGACCCCACGGTAGCCGAGCTCGTGCGCGCCGTCATCAACGATGTCCCCGGGTGGGGCGCCATCGTCGCCTACGATGGTCGCGCCGCCCTGGGGCTCCTGGAGCACGTCGCCGTCGACGTGCTCGTCCTCGACGTCATGCTCCCCGGTATGTCCGGCATCGAGCTCTTGGCGGAGCTTCGCAAGCGCGCCGAGTGGCACGACCCGCCGGTGATCATGATGTCGGCCAACGTCTCGGCGCAGACGATTGAGCGCGCGCTCGGACGCGACGCCTACCTGCAGTTCCTACCGAAGCCATTCGACATCGACGACCTGCTCGGTGCGATCAGTCTGGCGCTTGAATGCCGGGATCAGTCTCGGGCGGAAAAGCAGCAAGAGGAGCAGCTGGGTGGTCTTCACGGCCAGAATCGCCCGTCGCAGGGAGCGCGAGTGAGCTAGTCGCCGGCAGCACGCTCAGAAGCCCTTCCTGGCCGAGCGCGCGGTGCTCCCCGGCGTTCACCGGACAAAAGATGTCGTACAGCCCGGGCGCGGAGAACAGGACCTCGAACGGCGCCGTACCGCCCGCCCCAACCGTTGGCGATTCGGCGTACAGGCCTGGTCCTTCGACAGCAAGCGCGTGCGGGAGGATGCCCGCGTTCTGCGCCAGGAAGCGCACGGTCCGGCCCGCGGGCACGCTGATGGAAGCTGGCGTCAGCGACCACTCGGCCAGCGTGACGCGCAATTCGAGCGCCGGCTGTCCCTGGGTCTGTGACACAACACCAGCTTGAGGCTGCGCCTGCGCCACCGACCAGTGGCACGGCAGTACTCCCAGGCCGAACACGGCGGCAAGGGCCGCCACCGGCACGGCCGCCCGTCTGAGCTTCATCGACCTCCTGGATGGCCTGGCGAGGCGCTA
>DASTZM010000475.1:0-10399 GCA_035764305.1 Chloroflexota bacterium
GCGCGAAGCAGTCTCTCCCTTCTAGGAGCGGCGCGAAGTGGTAGTCCACCAGCGCGGCCACCGGGGCGCCGGCGCCGCCGTGCCCGATCCCCCACGTGCCGTCCTCCGCCGTCACCTTCACCCACACTCCCCCGCCCCCCACCGGCGTCCCGATCCCCGGTGACTTCCCCGGCATCGGCGCGAACTCCGGGTACTTGTTCATCGGCAGCCCGCGCGGCGCGAACGTGTTCCAGCTCGGCCGCCGCGCCGCCGTCTTCGGCTCCACCCGCGGCAGCGCCACCTGCACCGCCCGGATCTCCCTGATCTTCACTTCGGCTCTATCCCAGCTCTATCCCAGCTCTATCCCGGTTCGATCAGGGCTTCTCGTTCCCAACCAGCTGCTTGTGCCGCGCGATGAACGGCTCCGTCACGGCCTTGATCGCGTTCGCCACCTCCTGTGCCGTGCGCGACCCGTTCCACAGCCCCTCCATCTCCTTGTTCGCCGCCGCCTGCCAGTCACCCCACGTCGTCAGCTTGGGGAACGGCACGATCCCCTCGAAGCCGTCCGTCGCCACCTTCTTGCTCTTGGGCGGCTTCGTCGGATCCAGCCACACCGGCGAGTTCACCACCGACTTCCTGATCGGCGCGAAGCCCGTGGCCGCCATCGCGCTCACCGCCTCCTTGCCCAGCATGTGCTGGTACAGCCGCCACGCCGCCTCCTGCGCTTTCGTCGCCGACGCCAGGAACCACCCGCTCCCCCCGCCGAATGTCTTGCGCCCGCCGGTTACCTTCGGTCCCCGCGGCGGCGGCGCCACGTCCCACGTGAACCCCGAGATCGTCCGCGCCGTCGTCGTCCCCGTCGCCGTTGAGCTCTGCCACATCGCCCCCCGGCCGCCGGTGAACGCCTGCGCCTCCGGCAGCGCCCGCGCCTCGTCATCCGTCAGCCCCGTCAGCCACCTCGCGTGCAGGTCCTGGCACGTCTGCAGCGCCTCCACCGCCTCCGGCCGGTTGATCCACGTCTCGTCGTGCGTGGGGCCCACCGCCCGCCCGCCGTTCGCGTACACCCAGATCTGCCATGAGGCCTTGGGGTTGAGAAACCCCCACTGCGGATTCGGCGCCCCCGCGTCACGCACCGTCAGCGCCCGCGCCGCTCGGTTGAAGTCGTCGAAGGTCCAGCCGGGGCCGTTCCAGTCGCCCGTCGGCAGCGGTATCCCCGCCTTCTGCAGCAGGTCGACGTTGTAGTACACCATCCGGTAGCCGTAGTCGGACGGCATCCCAAACTGCTTGCCCGTCCACTTGTACTGCTCCAGGCTCGCCGCATAGAAGTCCGAGAGATCCACCTTGTCCCTCCGGAACAGCCCGTCCAGCTGCAGCATCACCTTCAGCACGTAGAACCGCGCGAACTGATCGCCGCCCACCCGGAACATGTCCGGCGGCGTGCCTGCCGCGATCAGCGTCTGCAGCCTGTCGTCGTACTGCGCGCTGACGTTCGACACCTTCACCTCGATCTGCGGCTGCTGCTGCCGGAACGTCGCGATGGCCGCCTCCACCGCCGCGAACGGCGCCGCCGCCTGGTTCGTCATGAACTCCAGCGTCCCCCGCGCCTCGCGCACCGGCGCCGCGCTCTCGGCTCCGGCACACCCCGCGCCGAGCGCCCAGCCCAGCGCGCCCCCTCCCACCGCCAGTGCTCGGCGGCGCGTCAACCCGCGGGCCGCCTGCGTCATCCCCCACTCCTCAAGCTGCAGTCGCGTCAGTGCCATCTCGCCTCGCACTCCTTTCGTGCCGGTCCGGCCACACGGGACAGCTCAGCCTACCGCCGCCACCGCGAGCGCGCAAGGTGACCGTGCGCACCCGGCACCACGCAAACGCCATGGCCGAGGGCGCGGTCGGGGCGGCCACGGAGGCCACGGAGGAGCAGGACGGACCAGGCTATGGCTATTGGGTCCGCTACGCCTACAGCGTCGACTCGCCGGCAAAGGCGAGTCGGAGTTCGGCCAGGGCCGCGTGCCGGCCGGGTACCGCGCGCCGGGGTCCCGCATCGCGGTCCAGTACGACCCCCGCCCGCCCCCGGTCAGCCGCGTCGGCGGCCAGGGCCCACAGACCGTGGACGCCTGGGCCGGCGCCCTGCTGCTCTTCCTGATCATGGCGGCCGTCTGCGTCCCCGCCGGGATCGCCGCCGGTGGGGTCTTCGCCCTGCTGCTCCGTGCTGTCCCTCCCGGCGTACGCGGCGGTGGCGTGCGTCGCCCGAGTCGCACGATTCGCCACTTTGCGTCGACATAATCGGAGCCAACCCCAGACCGCCGGAGGTAGGATGACGCGTCGGGTCTGCTAGGAAACCATGAGATTGCCACATATTAAGGAGGGAACTTATGGTGGCTGAGCGGGCAACGCGCCGGCGCATGCGGTGACCAAGCACGTACGCGCGGCGGTGGTTGGGCTGGGACTGGGACGGCATCACGTGGAGGCGTACGCCGCGCATCCGGCGGTGGAGCTGGTGGGGCTCTGCGATGCGAACGCGGAGCGCCTGGCCGGCTACCTTGTCCGGTTTCCGGGCACGCGGGGCTACGCCGACCTGGAGGAGATGCTGAGCAAGGAGCGTCTCGACCTGGTGAGCATCGTGACGCCGGATTGGCTGCACGCGGGCATGGGGATCCAGGCGCTGCGGGCGGGGGCGCACGTCGTCTCGACCAAACCGCTGACGACGACGATCGAGGACGCCCGGCGGTTTGTCGAAGCGGCCGGCGCGGCGGGCCGCCACCTGATGGTGGCGCACGAGCGTCGCTTCCACCCGCGCTACCGGGCGATGAAGCGGGTGCTCGACGAGGGACTGCTGGGCCAGATCTTTTACGCCGAGCTGGACTACTTCACGAACAAACGCCGCCAATTCGACAACGCGCCCTGGTACAAGAGCGCCGAGCACCCGCGCGCTGCAATCCTCGGAACGGGGGCGCACGCGGTCGACCTGCTGCGCTGGTTCGCGGGCGAGGTCGAGGAGGCGTGGGGAGCGGGGAACCACCTGGCGTACGCCGACTTCCCGGGTGACGATTGCCAGATCGGTGTGTTCAGGCTGGCGGGAGGCGGCATCGGCAAGGTGACGCAGACGTACGGCAGCCTGCGCGGCGCGGGCGAGCCCGACTTGCGGGTCGTGCTGCACGGGACGAAAGGGTCGATCGAGGACGAGAAGCTGTTCTCGCTCGACTTCTTCGGGGGCGCGCCGGTGGCCGACGTCGCCGAGCGCCGCCCATGGCGTGCGGTACCACCCGTGCAGCAGGAAGAGAGCTCGCACCGCGCGACGATCAACCACTTTGTGGACTGCCTTGTGCACGGACGGGGCCCGCAGCCCGACGGACGCGAGGGCGCCCGGACGGTAGCGGCGTGCCTGGCAGTGGTGGAGTCGTCGCGCACGGGCAAGCCGGTGCGGCCGGCGCAGTTTTGAATGGATTGGCCAGGGACAACCAATGACTAAGACAATCCCAGAGGCGGAGGTCATCGCGCGCGGGGCGCCGGACGCACAGCCGGATGTGGCGGCGGGCGGCTACCGCATCAAGTGGCTGTTCAGCGGCCAGACCGCACCCGACACCGCGCAGACCTTGGGCTACGTCGTGATCGAGCCGGGTGAGAAGAACCCGCTCCACGCGCACCCGAACTGCGAGGAGGTGCTCTACCTCATCTCGGGGCAGCTGGAGCACTCGCTCGACGGCGCGCTCTACCGGCTTGGTCCGGGCGACGCGATCCGCGTACCGGCGGGGGCGAAGCACGACGCCAAGAGCGTGGGGACCGAGCCGGCCGCGATGGTGGTCTGTTACTCGGTGCCCAACCGCGAGATGTTGAGCTACGAGAAGTAGCGGGAACGGACCTTCGCTGCGCTCAGGCTGACAGTGGAGCGAGGTGAGTGGCGATGACATGGGGCGGCAAGTAGTCTTCGCGCACGAAGCGGACCAGCGGCTGCGGGTGGCGTTCCTGGGGACGAGCGGCCACGCCTTCCGGAACTACCTGCCGGTGCTGCCGTTCCTACCGGTCCGATTGATAGCGCTTTGGGACCCGGACATCGGCCGGGCGGGCGCGTTTGCGGCGCAGTTCGGCGCCGGCGACGCGGCGTACGACGACGTGGCGCGACTGCTGGAGGAGCGCAGGCCTCAGGCGGTCTGGATCGCGACCGACGAGCTGCACGCCGACGGCCGTTCGATCCAGCCGCAGCTCGTGACGCAGTGCCTGGAGGCAGGCTGTCACGTGTTCTGCGACAAGCCGATCGCGTCGACCGCCGACGAGGTGCGGGCGCTGATCGGCGTGCGGGACCGGACGGGAAAGACGGTGGGCGCAGGCATCAAGACCATGCATTACCCGACGCACACCCGGGCACACGACATCATCCAGGATCCGGCCGCGGGGTTCGGCGAGCTGGTCTCGCTGGCGGTGCGCTATCCCCTCCACGCGCCGCCGCGCGGTGGCCTCTCGCACGGCGACGGTGCGGTGAAGAGCTGTCTGGGCCACGTCTGGCACCCGATCGGGGCCGCCCTCCGGCTGGGCGGGCCGCTGCGGAGCGTCCATCTCCTGATGGACCGTGGCGGTCGCAACGGCGTGCTGGGGGCGACGTTCCGGGGCGGTGCGGTGGGGGCGTTCCACTTCCCACGCAGCAAGTCCGGCGTGAGCCCGCTGGAGCACCTCGAGGCGGTGGGCGAGGGGGCGGACATCATCGTCGAGAATGCGGCACAGCTGACCTACTACCGCAAGGCGTCGCCCGGCCCGTACGGAAGGACGATCGACAGCTTCACGCCGCTGGAGGGCGGGCCGCTGACATGGCGGCCCGAGCTGTCGCTGGGGCAGCTCTACAACGACCACAACTTCATCCAGGGCTACGGGCAGAGTCTCCTGCACTTTGTCGAGGCAGCCGCCGCCGCCCGTCCGGTAACCGTGGGCACGCTGGAGGATGCGCTCGAAGTGCTGAAGGTGCACGAAGCGCTCTGCCGGGGCCCGGGCGCAGAGCTGGAGCTGGCGGAGAGGTAGTGCAGATGCGCGGGCGCGAGCTTGCCGGCAGTCAGGGCGGAGCCTGAGCGATGGACTTTGGGTTCGAACACGAGTACGACCGGCGTCTGCGCGTGGCGCTCGTGGGCTGCGGCGGGCACGCCTACCGGAACATCCTGCCGGCGCTCAACTACCTGCCCGTGGAGTTGGTGGCGACGTGCGACATCGACCAGAGGCGTGCCGCGGCGTATGCACGGACGTTCGGCGCGGCGCGTGCATTCGCCGACTACGGGCAGCTCCTCGCGTGGGCGCCCGAGGCAGGGATCGAGGCGGTGCTGCTCGTGCTGGGGTTCAAGGACGGGCTGCCACAGTACCGCGACTTCGCCATCGGCGCGATGGAGCGCGGGCTGCACGTGTGGATGGAGAAGCCCCCGGCTTCGACGGCGGGCGAGGTACAGCACATGCTCGCCGCGCAGCGCGAGACCGGTCGCACGGTGCAGGTGGGCTACAAGCACTACTTCTTCCCGGCGCTGACCAAAGCACGGTCGATCGTCGAGTCGGAGGAGTTCGGCGCGCGCACGTCGATGAACGCGACCTACCCGCTGCGCCTCGCGTCCGCGGATCAGCGCGCGGCGCCGCCGAGGCAGCCGATCAACCTGGACCTGTGCCACCCGGCGTCGGCCATCCACGGACTCATGGGGGACATCGACTCGCTGTGGTTCGACCGGGCAGCCAACGGTGGCGGGATCGTCGCGCTGCGCTTCGTGAGTGGCGCGGTGGGCGTGCTGCACTGCACGAGCGGCAAGTCGGGGACATCGCCCAACGAGCGGTTCGAGGTGATCGGCGAGCGGGCCAGCGTGGTCGTGGATAACGTGGTCAAGCTGACCTACTACCGGCCGGGCAAGCGCGGGCGGCCGGAGGAGGGATACGGCCGCACGCCCGAGTTCTTCGGGCCGGACGCGCAGGCGCCAATCCACTGGGAGCCCGAGTTCAATCTGGGACAGCTCTACAACACGACCTCCTTCCTTCAGGGCTACGTGCCCGAGCTGTACCACTTCATCGAATGCGTCTGGGGAGGACGCCAGCCCGATCACGCGGGGCTGCGTGACGCGCTGCACCTGACCCATCTGTATGAGGCGTTCCGTGCCGCGGAGCGGAACGTCGTGACGCTGCCGCGGCTGGAGGGAGCACCACAATGACCCCAGGCAACAGAGGCGCTGGAAGCGACGCATGGCGCGCATGGAGCGCACGGACCACGCGGCGCAGGCTGACCGCGGGGGCGGTTGGCCTCACCGGCGTACTGGCACTGGCCGGATGTGGCAGCACCGGCGGCGGGCCACCCACCGGCACGGCGGGGGCGAAGGGTAAGTTCCTCTTCTGGCAGGAAGGCACGTCCGAGCTGGCCAAGCAGCTGTGGGGCACGATGCAGGCCTCCTTCAAAGAGGCCTATCCGAACATCGAGTTCCAGATCGACTCCACGCCGCTCGCCGCCGGCCAGTCGCGCGACGACAAGCTCTTCGCCATGCTCGGCGCCGGTACGGCCTGGGACGTGTGGCAGCGTGACATCCCGCCGTCCTACCAACAGCCGCTGGTGGACAAGAAGTCTGTCCTGGCGCTGGACGAGTACTACGCCAACATGCCCAATCTGAAGCGGATCCACTCGTGGGCCCGCGGGCGCTCGAAGCTGTTCGGCAAGACGTGGGGTGTGCCGCACGAGATCGAGTTCATCCCCATCTTCTACAACAAGAACGTCTGGGAGAAAGCGGGGATCAAGCAGGCGCCCAGGACGTGGGATGAGTTCACAAAACTCAACGCGACGCTGAAGTCCTCGGGCGCGCTCCCGCTCAACATCGCCAGGGGCAGAACCAACCCGGGGCACAACTATTCGATTTACCTGATGGGCCTGATCGGCAAGGACGGGTTCGAGGACCTGCTGTACAAGGACAAGCGGTGGGACCAGACGCCGGGAGTGGAGAAGGCGGCGCAGACGATGCTGGACTTCATGCGCCAGGGCTGGATCCCCCCCGACAACCAGACCGGCAGCTACGACCTCAACGCCGACATGCAGAATGGCAAGCTCGCCATGTGGGGCAACGGCACGTGGAACGTCGCCACCTTCGAGCAGCGCAAGCGCGAGACGCCCGGCTTCGACTACGACTTCTTCATACCGCCGTCGCAGGACGCCAAGATCAAGCCCACCATCGCCGGCGGCATCGGCGGCGGCTTCTCGGTCTGGTCGGAGACGAAGGACCGCCAGGCCGCCGTCACCTTCTGCGACTTCCTGATGAGCCCCACCGCCCAGAAGCACTGGATCGAGATCCTCTTCCAGGTTGCGCCGGTCCCCTTCAAGCCGGAGGACTACAGGGTGCCCGCCGCGATGAGCGGCGCGCTCAAGACCATCGCCTCCGGGCAGGAGATGGGCTACAACGTCTCGGTGGTGGTACCGGCCCAGTTCGTCGACACCTACTGGGACGGCCTGATCGACGTGATCAACCAGAAGCAGACGCCCAAGGAGTGGGCGGGCAAGCTCCAGCAGGAGTGGGACACGGCCAAGCGCGAGAACAGAACGCCGAAACCGTGACCGCTCCCGTCGCGCAGACAGAGTCGTGGGGGTACGGGCGGGTCACGTACAGCTTCGAGTACCCGCGCCGGCTGCGCGTGGGATTCGTTGGGTGCGGCGTGCATTCCTGGCGCAACGTCTACCCGACGTTCCAGTACGCACCGGTCGAGCTCGTGGCGGTGGCTGATCCGGTCGAAGAGCGCGCCGCCGCCTACGCGCGGCAGTTCGGGGTCGCCAGCCACTATCGCGACCACCGCGAGATGCTGGCGCACGAGCGGCTCGACGCCGTCTTCGCCGTCACGAACTACGACGAGCGCGGCCATCCGCGCTACCCGGAGATCGCGGTCGACGGCATGCGCGCCGGCGCCCATGTGTGGATCGAGAAGCCCCCGGCCGCGACGGTCGAAGAGGTCCAGATGATGCTCGCGGCCGAGCGCGAGACGGGGAAGTTCGTGCAGGTGGGCTACAAGAAGATGTTCTTCCCAGCCATCGCCAAGGCGAAGGAGATCATCTCGCGCGGCGAGGAGTTTGGCGAGCCGGCGCAGATCTACGTGCGTTATCCGCAGGCGCTCCCTCCATCGGAAGAGCGCCAGGCAGAGAACCGGCGCATGGTCTCCTTCCTGGACCACTTCTTCCATCCGGGCTCGATCGTGTACCGGCTGATGGGACCGGTGCGCCGGGTGAGCTACGTGCGCGAGCCGCTCAACGGCGGTTCCTTGTCTACGCTCACGTTCGCCAGCGGCGCGATCGGTGTGATGCACCTCGCCGCCGGGCAGTCCGGCACCAGCCCACTCGAGCGGGTGGAGGTGATCGGGAAGGGGGCCAACGTGGTCGTCGAGAATGGGGTCAGGCTGACCTACTACCGGCGCGGCGGTCGCGGTGAGGGCGGCTACGGACGAGCCGCGTCGTTCATCGGCCCCGACGGGGGGGCGCCGCTGGTCTGGGAGCCCGAGTTCTCGCTCGGGCAGCTCTACAACAAGAACCTGTTCACGCTCGGCTACGCGCCCGAGGTGATCTATTTCTGCGAGCGCGCGCTCGCAGGCGAGCGCCCCGCGTACGCCAACCTCGACGACACGCTGCAGCTGCTGCGTTGGTACGAGGCGTACCGCCAACCGGAAGGGAAGCCGATCGAGATCGACCCCGGCTGAAGCCAGCACGCGTGACATGAGAGGAGGGAAACACCATGTCAGGCAACGCGAGTTCTGCAAGTCGCACAGGCACTTCGGACACGCGGGTCGCACGGGTCACACGTGTCACGCGCCGCGCAACGGTGCTCACCGGCGGGGCGGCGGGTGGTGCTCTGGCGCTTCTGCTCGGCGGGTGCGGCGGTCCGGGCAGGACCGAGCAGGCGCAGGGGCAGCCCAGCGGCACGCTGCCGGCGATCATTCGCTGGACCGACGACAACTCGGAGCAGAGCCGCGCCTTCGGCGTCGAGTTCGCGCAGCGCTTCACCGCCAGGTACCCCAGCATCACGCCGACCATGGAGGTCTTCTCGGGCGGCTCGTGGAAGGAGCGCTCCGAGAAGTACACCGCCATGGCGATCGCGGGAGAGATGCCCGAGATCGTCTGGTTCTCGGCCACCTTCCTGCGGCCGGCGCTGATGAAGGGCTTCGTCCGGGAGCTGGACCCGTTCATCAAGCGCGACTGGAAACAGGCCGAGATCGACGACTTCTACAAGGGCCCGTACGAGGGCATGAAGATCGACGGGAAGCAGATGGCGATCCCGGTGACGATCAACAACAACTTGATGTACGTCAACCTCAACCACCTGCGCGAGGCCGCGCTGCCGTACCCCGGCGAGAGCTGGACGCGCGAGCAGCTCCTGGACTACGCGCAGAAGCTTACCAAGCGGAGTGCCGGGAGCACCGAGCGGTGGGGCTTCGACATGCACTTCGACAACCTGGACCGCAACGTCACCTGGATCTTGATGAATGGCGGCGAGCCGCACGACGTCAAGGACGGTCCCCAGGTGACAAAGCTGACCTACGACACGCCGAAGGCGATCGAAGGTCTCCAGTTCATCCACGACATGCGGTGGAAACACCAGGTAGCCGCCATCAACAACGACGGGCGGAGCGGCCTCGGCCAGGAGGACGCCTTCATCCAGGGCAAGGTCTCGATCTTCATGGTCGCGAGCAACAACGCCGCGAACATCGCCGCCAAGGCGCCGGCCACCGGCCTCGAGTGGGATTTCCTGACGCTGCCCAAGGGGCCGGGCGGCCAGGGCGCGCGCGTCTCGATGGACGGCTACGTCGTGGACAAGGCGACGAAGCTGGGAGACCAGGCGTGGACGGTGCTGCGCGAGCTGGTCTCGGCGGACATGGCGCAGCCGCGCGCCGAGGTGCGCCGCCTGACGCCGCCCCGCCGCTCGGGGCACCAGTTCTGGGAGAAGGCCTACACGGGCAGGAGCGCCAGGGTATCTCGCCCGCTGGCCGAGGCGGCGCGCGCCGACCCGCGCGCCTTCTGGAAGGACTCGGACGCGGTCGGCGCAATCATGGAGAAACACGTCCAGGCCACGTTCAACCGCAACGACGCCGGCGTGGCCGAGGCGATGCGCCAGGCCATGGCCGAGGTACGCGGCTACTACGCGTCCGGCAAGTAGGCCGGCGCACCCATAGATAGAAGGAGGACCCGCGTGAGCCAAACCGGTCCCAACCCGCGCAGCCGGACCATCGCCCTCGTCTCCGCGCTGGACACCAAGGGCGAGGAGGCGCGCCTCGTGCGCGATTACATCGCCGCCCGCGGCCACCGTGTACTCGTGATCGACACCGGCGTCGTCGGCGAGCCGGCCTTTCCGCCCGACGTCTCCGCTGCCGAGGTCGCCCAGGCCGGCGGCACCTCCCTGGAAGCGCTGCGCCGCGCCGCCGACCGCGGCGCGGCGATCGCCGCAATGGCCCA
>DASTZM010000476.1:0-2269 GCA_035764305.1 Chloroflexota bacterium
AGCGCGCGCTGACGGGAGCGTCTGGCGGCGGTGACGGCGCGTGTTCGGCGAGCGGCGGCGGGGTTCCGCTGCGGGTCCCGCTTCGCACCGTGGAAAAACGCGTCCTCCGCAGCGCGGATCGCGACCCGGGTGGGGCCCCACTGCGTCACCCCACCCGGCAGTCTGGCTGCGGACGCGTTTTACCCCTGTCGCGTGTCACGGTGCTCAGAGGTCGCCGCACCGGAACCCCGCCGCCGCCCGCCGCCCGGAATCGGCGCGCGCGTGGGAGCCGCCTGGTATTCGCCTCGGAAACCGCTCCGCACGCCGGAACGCGGCGAACGGGAAGAAAAAAGTCTCCCTTGCTCCCCTGCTCCTGTTCACGAGTGGCTCAGAACAGGTGGCGCAGAAACGCGGCGACCGCCTCCGAGACTCCCGTGTTCCACTCGTGCGCGCCGGGGTAGACGAGGCGGTGCACGGTCACACCGCGGGCTCTCAACGCCGCGATGTCGGACTCGAATCGTGACGGTGTCAGCCACTCGTCCCTCTCGCCGCGGGCGAGGAACACGGGCGGGAACGAGACGTCTTGGTCCTCGAGCAGTTCGGGCGGGACGTCCGCGCCCGCACAGACGACGGCGTCAGCACGGAACGCACAGCGTGTGGCGGCGCGGAAGGCCATCGCGCCTCCCTGCGAAAAGCCCACATACACGACGCGCCGTACGGTGGCGTCGCCGGTGACGTCGGTCAGCACGCGGTCCACGTAGGCGACGTTGTCCGCCATCGCGAGCGCGCGGTCCTGCCGCGTCATCCAGCTCGCCGCGATCTCCTCGGAGCGGCCGCGGTAGAAACGATGCAGCCCCTGGATCGACACGAGCGTCCACGCGTCGGCGCCCGGGATCGCCTCGAGCCGCGACATCTGCGTCTCGGCGTTCTCCATGTAGCCGTGAAACCCGACGAGGAGTCCCCCGGCGTCAGCGCCTGGCCGCCGCAGCAGAAACCTCCCGTGCGTGCGCGTCTCGACGTGGCGCACCTCAGTGCGCATGAGCGTCCATCCACGCCGCTGCGGCGGCGATCGCCTCCTCCAGCGGATCAGCGGTCCCCGCCCGGTCCCGGGCCAGCACCTTCAACGAGTGGTCGCCCCCCACCACCTCGTGCAGCGTGGCCCGCTGCAGGCGCGGCAGCATCTCGCGGATCTCCGCGGCCGTTCCGAACGTGTCGCGGCTGCCCTGCACGAACAGCATCGGCTCCTCGATGGACGGGAGGTGCGCGTCACGGCGCTGATCGGGCTTGCCGGGGGGATGGAGGGGATATCCGAAGAAGACCACCCCCGCCAGCGTGCCGACATTCTTCCCGGCCGCGACGTTTGACGCGATCCGGCCGCCCATCGACTTTCCGCCGATGAACAGCGGGAGCGGACCCCAGTCCCGCCGGCCTTCGGCGATCGCCTCACGCCACGACTCCTCCAGCACCGGGGTCCGATCCGGCACGTGCCGGCCGGCGATCATGTAGGGAAAATCGAACGTCGCCGCGGCGAACCCGCGCTGCGCGAGCGAACGGCCGAGCCGCACCATGAACGCGCTTCCCTGTCCCGCGCCCGCGCCGGGAGCGAGGATGACGCCGCCGCGCGGCGCGTCGCAGGGGTAGACGGTCAGTGGCACCGCCATCCACCGTAATCCACGTCCGGGCTTGCAGGATACGCATCCATTAATGTAGATTTATAGATATGCAGGAGGCCACCGCCCTCTTCCGGCTCCTCGGCGACGATGCGCGCCTGCGCCTGCTGCGGCTCGTTGCCGCCGAGCGGCTGAACGTGAGCGAGCTGACGGGGATCCTCGGGATCGCGCAATCCGGCGTCTCTCGCCACCTCGGGCTGCTCAAGGACGCGGGGCTGGTGGCCGAGAGCCGCGAAGGCGGTTTCACGTACTACCGCCTGGCGCCCGGGGCGAACGACGGCGGCGACCGGCACGAGGCGCTGTGGGCGCTCCTGCGCACCCAGTTCGCCGCCGCCGCCGAAACGCCGACGGGACGGGAGGACGACGCCCGGCTCGAAGAAGTGCGGCGGCTGCGCAAGGAGAACTTCGAGGCGCACGCCGGCGCGGATGGAAAGGAACGGCAGCTCGTGCCCGGCCGCAGCTGGGCGGCGTGGGCGCGCGCGCTCGGTCACCTGCTGCCGCCGCTGCGCGTGGCCGATCTCGGGTGCGGCGAGGGCTACCTGACGGTCGAGGCCAGCCGGTGGGCCAGCCACGTCATCGCGGTCGATCGGTCGCCGACGGTGCTGTCGCGCGCACGCGCC
>DASTZM010000477.1:0-4501 GCA_035764305.1 Chloroflexota bacterium
GTGGTCCGAGCCTATCACCATGCGCTGGCTGCCGATCTCGCGCGTCATGCGCGCGGCGTTGTAGTACTGGCACCAGGACGGCTCCAGCACGACGTTGGGGCAGGTGAGCGCGGCGACGAGCGCCTCCTCGCAGTAGATGGCGTAGCCGGCGTGCGCCAGCACGATGGTCAGGTCCGGGAACTGCTGCGCGCGGGGGATGATCAGCGAGGGGAGCGAGGGGGGCGCGCCGGCGCCGGTGTGGACGATCAGCGGCACGCCGAGCTCCGCGGCGGCGCGGAAGCACTTTTCCGCCCGCGGCAATAGGGGCGAGGTGTTGTAGGAGCCGGGATGGAGCTTGAGCGCCTTGAAGCCGAGGTCGCGCACGCAGCGCCGCGCCTCGGCGTAGTACGCGTCCTCGCCCCACAGCGGCGAGATGCTGGCCATGCCGTAGATCCGGCCGGGGTTGGCTTGGGCAAAGGCGTGCACGCGGTCGTGCGCGGCGCGCTCGTCGACCTGCAGCGACTGCGGCATGACGAGGGTGGCGGAGACGCCGTGCGCTTCCATCGCGCCGAGCACGTCGCTCTCGCGCGTCTCCTGCCCGACGCCGGTGGGCGATGGCCCCAGGTGGCCGTGCGTGTCGACGATGTCCATGCCGGCGGTATTGTCGCCCTTCATATCATGTATTGAACGTATTCAAACGCAATGGTTGTGCGCCGTGACGCGCTCGCCCTGTGGGCGGGGGTGTTGTTCAGCTTCGCCTTCACCGGACTGATCTGGCTCGCGGGGGAGCGACTGGAGGCGATCCCCAAGCTCCCGGACGAGGGCGCGTCCTGGTACTACTGGAAGCTGCCGGAGCCGACGCTCTGGTCGCGCGCGACGGCCTGGGGCGGCTACGCGGCGCATCAGCTGGCGCTGTGGGGGCTGATCGTCTACGCCCAACGCCGCGTGCGGCGCTACACGACGGGGCTGCATCGCGTGAACCTCGTCGCGCTGGCAGTGAACGCGGGCTTCGCAGTGCTGCACTTCGTGCAGACGCACGTCTGGTACGACGGCCTGGCGCAGGACGTCTCGATCTTCAGCTCGCAGGGATCGGTGGTTCTGCTCCTGGTCTGGGTGCTCCTCATGGAGAATGACCGGCGCGGTCTGTTCTTCGGCCGGCGTGCGCCGTTCGCGCGGGAGCTGGTGCGCTTCGCGCGGAGGTACCACGGCTACGTCTTCGCGTGGGCGGCGGTCTACACCTTCTGGTACCACCCGATGGAGAACACGAGCGGCCACCTGATCGGCTTCGTCTACATGTTCTTTCTGCTGCTGCAGGGCAGTCTGTTCTTCACCCGCGCCCATCTCAATCGATGGTGGACGTTCACGCTGGAGGCGATAGTGCTGGTGCACGGCACCCTCGTGGCGGTGATGCAGGGGAACGGCCTCTGGCCGATGTTCGCGCTGGGCTTCGCCGGACTGATCGTGGTGACGCAGATGCACGGTCTGGGTCTGGGCCGCGGACCGAAGTGGCTGGCCGTCGCCGCGTACGCCGCCGCGACGGCGCTGATCTACAACTGGCGCGGCTGGGCGCGCATAGACGAGGTGGTGCGCATCCCGGTGATCGAGTACGCGAGCGTCTTCGTGCTCGCCGGCCTGCTCTGGGTGGGACTGCGCATCGCCTCGGTCACGCGCGTGCGCGCCCGCGCCGCCGGCGCGGCCACCTGATCTAGGCCGGGACCTCGGCCAGGTACAGCTGGCGCGAGCCCTCGTGCGCGGAGTCGAAGCAGACCTGCGTGCCGTCTCGACTCCAGCGGGGGTGCAGGTCGACGCGGAAGTCGTTCGCCAGCTGGGGCGGGGAGTAGACGCGGCACAGGTCGGTGCGGCGGTCCGTCTGCGTGTCGAAGACGTACAGCGTGCGGTGGTGCTCGGCGTCGGGATAGGTGTCGTTGGCGATGAGGCGGCGGGCGGGATCGGGCGAGTACGAGCAGTGGCCATCGCGCGGCATCGCGTCGGGTCCCACGATCTCGGCTGCGCCGGAGGGGTCCTGGAACAGGAAGAAGGATTCGGTGCCTCGAGAGCGGGCCCACGCCAGGACGTGGGTCGCATCGCGCCAGTCGTAGTGAGAGACGCGCTCCTCGTCGGCCAGGATGGCGAGGTTGGACCCGTCCGGCGCCGCGGTGCAGAGGCGCGTCAGGTGGCCCCGGGGCGCGCCCTGGTGTGGCCGCCAGCGGTGCAGGAAGGCGAAGCGCCGGCCGTCCGGCGCCCACTGGAGGTGATTGAAGCGGTGGACGGCACCTTCCATGGGGGGCCGGCGCGCGGTGCGCGCCAGCAGTGCGGTGGGCACGATCAGCCGGTGGTCGCCCGTCTGGGTGTCCATCCACCAGATGCCGTCGTCCTCGGGCTCGAGGACGTCCGCCCACGGATCGGGCACGCCGGCGTAGCCGTAGCCGGGGCGCTCGCGATGCAGGCGGGAGAAGTTGAGCGTCACGGCCTGGCGCCCGTCGGGCGAGAGGCCGTAGACCGGCCGCGGGAGGCGGCGCACCTCGCGCCCGCTGAGCGCGTCCACGACGACCGCCACGAAGCGGTCGCCGTCGCGGTCGTTGTAGATGACGAGGTGCCGCTGGGGGGCGGGGACGTCCGCCGGCGAGTGCGCCAGCGGCGCGCTCAGCCAGTGCAGCATGCAGCCCTGCTGCCAGTTCCAGGCGCGCGTCTCCGCGAAGGGCAGGAAGCGTTCGCCGTCGTGCAGATCCACCACGCCAAGCACGGCGACGTCGTCGGCGGTGGGCGCACGATCGCAGAACTGGGCGCGGAGCGCCAGGAGGTAGCGCCCGGTGACATCCCACGGAGTCTTGTCGTAATAGCCCGCCGTGTGGTGCCCCGGCCCCGTCGTGACCGCGCGGATCGGCGTCATGGTCAGCAGTCCAGAATTGTGGTGGCGTACGGTGGCAGCGTCAGCTGGGTGTTGGCCAGAGGGAGGCCGTCGATGCGCACGCGCTGCGCTTGGTCGCTCAGGTTGGCGATCAGCAGGCGGGTGCCGTCCGGACCGCGCAGCGCGAGGGCCTCGACGGTGTGGGCGCTCGTCTCCGTGGGAAGGACGTCGTCCTGTCCGCGCTCGCACACCGCGGCCAGGACGCCGTAGGCCGGAGTTGGCTGGCCGGCGTCGATGAGGCCGAGGGGACCGGTGGTCTCGAAGAGCGTGATCGCCTTCGCACCGAGCAAGCGGCGGATGCTGCCGAGCATCCAGGCGGCGGCGAAGGGGGCCGACTGGCGCGGGTCGGCGTTCGATGGAATCTGCCCCGGCGCGGCTTCGGGCGCGGCGGCCGCCGCTGGATTGAGGCGCTGGCGTAGCGTGACCGGGCCCACGCGGACGGGCAGTCCGTGCGTGATGCGCTTGGCGTTCTCCAGCACCACGGTTTGCGCGGCGAGAGTCTCGACCATTGACGCATCGTCGAAGGTGTGCACCTGTGGGTTGACCGCGAAGGCGACGAAGTCCATCGCTTCGAGGGGAAGCGTGGCTCGATTGATGTTCACGAAGTCTGCGCGCGAGCCGCCGCCGATGGGCTCACGGACTCGGGCAGCGCGAAAGGCCATGCGCGCAGGACGCAGCACCGCCTCGGTGGTGACGACGCCGCTCTTGGGGTAGACGTGCACCGCGCTGACTGGGATGCGGCGGGCGGCGAGCGTAGCCGCGAGCGCGTCGAGCCCGGCGCCGCTGTCGCCGCAGATTGCCTCGATCTCGAGCGGGGCGCGGAGCGCCTGCCCCTGCTCGTGCGCCGCGAGCAGCCGCGCCTCCCAATCGACGCGGGTCAGGTGCAGCGTGAGCCACAGGTGGTCGAGGTTGAGCGGCGCCAGAAGGTCGATCTCGCGCTCGCCCAGCGGCTGACTGTGCGAGGCGATTTGCAGACCGATGGGCGGTAGCGAGCCGATGTGGCGCTCTCCGACACGCACGACCACCGGCTCTTCAGGCTGCTCGTTCACGCTGCGCGCGGGCGGGGCCCCGGTCACCCGCAGCGTGACGCGCTGCCAGACCTTCTTACCCGCCGGGACTTCGACGGGGTAGGGCAGGGCGAGGGGGGTGGAGTAGGTCTTGTAGGACGCGTCGGTCCAGTTGCGCTGGTCTTCCATCTCGAACACCTCGCCCTCGAACCCGATCTCGACCGTCACGCCCGGCGCGAGCTCCTGTCGCAGCGCCGCGACGTCGAAGAAGGGCTGGTGCGGCGAGACGTCGATGGGGAACGTGCCGCGCTCGGTCGAGCCATCGGTGTGGCGCACCTCCACCTGGCTGCCGGCGGCTTCCATCGGGTGGAGGACGTACAGGCCGATCCGGTTGCTGAGGAAGGTCGCGCGCGCGGTGGCGTCGAACGTGAACGCGATCGTGCCGCCGGCTGAGCCGTCGATCGTGCCCTCCCACACCAGGTCAACGTCGCCAGAGACGTGCTCCGCCGTGAAGCGCGCGGTGAAGGAGTCGTCGCGCGCCTCCACCTTGTAGCGCGTGAAGTGCGGCGGCGGCGTGCCCCAGTTGTGGTCGCGCACGGCGCCGTAG